>CAMYBO010000056.1 GCA_947254045.1 uncultured Granulicatella sp.
TAATATTTATATCGCATGAAAGCGCAAAAAATGGTATACTGGAGTGTATTCAAGTAAAGAAATTTGGAGGTTTACTCATGATTGATGTTATCGACTTAAATAAAGTATTCGATAATGGCTTTGAAGCATTAAAATCCGTTAATTTTTCAATTGACCAAGGGGATTTAGTATGCTTATTAGGGCCTAGTGGTTGCGGAAAATCAACTATTTTAAATATGATTGCAGGGTTATTACAACCAACTGGTGGAGATATCCAATTTAAAAAATCTTCTGTTATTAACACAGAGCCAAAAGATAGAAATATTGGATTTGTGTTCCAAAACTATGCGTTATATCCGCATATGACAGTGTTAGAGAACATTATGTTCCCACTAACAGTAGGACAAAATAAAATTTCAAAAGAAGAAGCTAAAAAAGTTGCAGAAGAATACATGCAATTAACAAATATCGAGGAATTAGCTGAGAAAAAACCTGGCACTTTATCAGGGGGACAACAACAACGTGTTGCGATTACTCGTGCGTTAGTTCAAAAACCAGAAGTATTATTATTAGACGAACCATTAAGTAACTTAGATGCTCGTTTACGTTTAAAAATTCGTGAAGAGATTCGTCGTTTAGTGAAAGAAGTAGGAATTACAACCATCTTCGTAACTCACGACCAAGAAGAAGCTTTATCAATCAGTGATAAAATCATCTTATTAAATGAAGGTGTTATCCAACAACATGATGATCCTCAAAACTTATATTTAGAACCAAATAATTTATTTGTAGCTAAATTTATCGGAAATCCTATTATTAACATTTCAGAAGTGGATGTAAAAGATGGTGTGATTCATCACCCTGCCTTTACTTTACAAGCAAGTGAATTAGTAGAAAGTCGTTTCCGTAAAGGGTTAGAGAATGGACATTACTATTTAGGATTACGCCCTGAAGATTTAGTTCCAAGCGAAAATGGCTTATTTACAGTAACCGTTACGGCTGTTGAATTAATTGGTCGTGAACGTATTTTACACTTTACATTAGGAGAACAAGATATTAAATCAATCGTAAGTGTGGAACATAAGATTGAAGAAGGAGACACACTTTCATTTGATCTTCTAAGACATAAGTTATTCTTATTCAATCAAAATGGAGAACGTGTATACTAATGAAAAAATATAATCCTGAGAATCAACCAAAGGCGTGGTTATTCCTTCTTCCGTCATTAGGTGTGATTTTACTATTTAATATTTACCCGTTAATTCGTTCATTTTGGATGAGTTTCCAAAAGGGTTCATTGTTAAAACTTCAATTTACAGGTTTATCAAACTATCAAAAAGTTTTAGCAGATCCAGTGTTTCATAAAGCATTACTGAATACAGCTTTATATGCATTCGTGGTAGTACCCGTTGCACTATGTATTTCAGTTGTGATTGCTTGGATTATCTTTGAAAAGGTAAAACATAAGAGTGTGTTTGAAACAATTTTCTTCATGCCTTATGTAACAAGTACAATTGCGATTGGGATTGTGTTCCGTTATTTCTTTAATGGAAGTTACGGATTAATCAATTTCTTACTAGGTTTAGTAGGAATTCCTGCTGTGAACTGGTTAGATAATGTCAATATGAGTATGCCAACATTAATTATTTTTGGTATTTGGACAGGGCTTGCGTTTAATATCATCATCTTATTAGCAGGTTTAAGAAATATTGACCCAGAACACTTTAAAATTGCAAAAATGTTTGGAGCTACAGAAAAAGAAATTTTCTGGAGAATTACATTCCCTCAATTAGTACCAACAATTGCATTCTTATCTACAGTGAACTTAATCGGTGCCTTCAAAGTTTATACTCAAGTATATGCATTATTTGGAGGAACAGCTGGGGTTGCCAATAGTGCGACAACTGCCGTGTACTATATTTACGACAAGTTCCACGTAGCTGGTCGTCCAGGAATTGCGATGGCAGCAACTGTAATCTTATTTGTGATTATTCTGATTGCTACTTTCTTCCAAAATAAATTCTTGAGAAGAGCGGAGGGTTAATCATGAAAAAAGTAATCAATTATTTATTATTAGCACTGATTGTTATTTTATCAATCATTACCGTATTCCCATTTATTTATATGATTTTGACAGGGTTAATGACTTATGCGGAAGCAACAAGTATTCCACCAACATTAATTCCTAAATCATTACAATGGCAAAACTACATTGAAGTATTCCACAGAGCGCCATTCTTACGCTACTTTGCAAATACATTATTTGTATCATTATTTACAACTACTGCAACAGTTATTACTTCATTGTTAGCAGCATTTGCATTAACAAGCTTAGAATTTAAATATAAAAAAGTTGTGACATTAGTGATGGTTTCATTATTAATGGTTCCTTATGAATCAATTATCTTTACAAACTATCAAACAATTGCACAATTAGGATTATTAGATACTTATCTAGCTTTAATCCTTCCATTTTTAACTAGTATTTTCTATATCTACTATCTAAATGGTTATCTTCGTGGAATTCCAAGCACATTCTACAAAGCAGCTAAAATTGATGGTGCATCTGATTTAGAATATATTCGTCGAATTTTAGTGCCAATGTGTAAGCCAGCGCTTGTAACAGTTGGAATTTTAACATTTATTATGAGCTGGAATTCATTCCTATGGCCATTACTTGCAACAAACACTAAATACTTCCGTCTATTAAACAACGGGTTATCAGCCTTCACGACTGAAAGTGGTAGTGATGTTCAATTACAAATGGCTGCCGCAACATTGACAGTAGTTCCTATTTTGATTATCTATTTTGTATTTAGAAAAGAAATTATTAGAGGGGTTGCTAAGAATGGTATCAAAGGATAAAACAGTTGTTACATTCCATAGCGGAATTCTAACAATAGGAGGAACGGTTATTGAAGTAAGTTATGGCAATTCCCATATTTTCTTTGACTTCGGAACTGAGTTTCGTCCAGAATTAGATTTACCAGATGAACAGTTACAAACACTGATTCAATATGGGATTATCCCAAAATTAAATCATGTCTATGATCCACGTTTGGGATATGAGTACGATGGAGAAGAAACGGGGGAGTATGAAAATACAGCAGTATTTTTATCACATGCTCATTTAGATCATTCAAGAATGATTAATTACTTAGATCCAGCTATTCCATTGTATACATTAAAAGAAACAAAAATGATTTTAAATAGTTTGAATCGTAATGGAGATTTTTTATTACCAACACCGTTTGAAAAATCTCCTTTTACGAGAGAAATGATTGGTTTAGAACCAAACTCGGTTGTAACTGTTGGAGACATTACAATTGAAGTTGTCCCAGTAGACCATGATGCTTATGGGGCAAGTGCCTTATTAATTCGAACTCCAGATCATTTCATTACTTATACAGGTGATTTGAGATTACATGGTTATATTCCTGAAGCAACGGTTGAGTTTTGTAAAAAAGCAAAACATACTCAGATGTTAATGATGGAAGGGGTAACGATTAGTTTCCCGGAAAGACCTGTTGATTCAAAAGAAATTAAACCAGCAAATGAATTAGAAGTCATTGAAAGAGTGGTTCAATTTCAAAAAGAAAATCCAAACCGTCCGATAGCCTTTAATGGGTATCCAGCAAATGTGGAACGTTTTGCAAAAATTGTAGAGCAGTCTCCACGAACTGTAGTATTAGAAGCTCATATGGCAGCTTTACTACAAGAAGTATTTGGAACTCGTGCTCATTTCTATTATTCGAGTGAAGCGAAACGTATTCCAGAATTAAATCATGATTTAGAAGTTTCCTATCAAACACTAATAGAAGATCAAGGGGAGTATTTCTGGCAAGTAGTGGATAATTTTGATAAACTACAAGAAGGAACACTATACCTTCACTGTGATGCGCAACCATTAGGTGACTTTGATCCAAATTATCAAGTGTTTCTCGATTTACTAGCGAAACATCACATCGAATTTGTGAAAATCGCTTGTTCAGGTCATGCAAAACCTGCGGATTTAGACCGTATTATTGCAATGATCGAACCCCAACTTTTGGTTCCTATCCATACCTTGAAACCAGAATTATTGGTGAATCCGTATGGTGAAAGAATATTGCCACATCGTGGCGAAAAAATTGTGTTGTAAAACTATAAAAGAAAAAGGAGAATAATTATGAAATTCAAATCTTTAGTAAAAGCGACACTTGCGACAACATCAGTTTTAGTTTTAGGAGCTTGCGGCAATACTGCTTCAAACTCACAAAAAGAAACTAAAGCAGACATTCAAACAGAAGTAAAAGAGGAAACGAAAATTACTTTCTGGCATGCCTTAAATGGTAAATTAGAGGAAACTCTAACGAAATTAACTGAGGAGTTCATGGCTAAAAATCCTAATGTGAAAATTGAGTTACAAAACCAATCTTCATATAAAGAATTACAAGCTAAAATTAACTCTACATTAACTTCGCCAAAAGATTTACCAACAATTACTCAAGCATACCCAGGATGGTTATGGAATGCTGCAGATCAAGATCAATTAGTTGATTTAAAACCTTACTTAGAAAACTCAACTATTGGTATCAAAGATGATGCTGCGATTCGTTCAGAATTATTAAAAGGTGCGCAAATCAATGGTGTACAATATGGTATTCCATTTAACAAATCAACAGAAGTATTGTTCTACAATGCTGATTTATTTAAAGAATATGGAGTTAAAGTACCAACTACTTTAGATGAATTAAAAGAAGCAGCTAAAACAATTTATGAAAAATCAAATCATCAAATTGTAGGTGCTGGCTTTGACTCATTAAATAACTACTATTCAACAGGTATGGTAAACAAAGGTGTTCAATTCAATAAAGAATTAGATATTACAAGTAAAGAATCAAAAGAAGTTGTTTCTTACTACGCAGAAGGTATTAAAGAAGGTTACTTCCGTATTGCTGGATCAGATAAGTTCTTATCAGGACCTTTCTCAAATAAACAAGTTGCAATGTATGTAGGTTCAACTGCGGGTGAGTCATTTGTTGCTAAAGGTGCTAAAGAAGGTGGATATGAATATGGCGTAGCTCCACGTCCAGAAAAAGTTAATATCCAACAAGGTACTGATATTTATATGTTCCAAAGTGCTTCTGAAGAACAACGTACTGCAGCTTACTTATTCTTAAAATTCTTAGCTTCTCCTGAGTCTCAATTAACTTGGGCACAAGCTACAGGATATATTCCAGTAGTTTCTAAAGTATTAGAAAGTGCAGAATACAAAAATTCTAACTCTAAAGTTCCAGCAGCAATCGCTGAAGGTAAAAAAGAATTATTCTCAATTCCTGTCATTGAAAATGCTGACTCTGCATATGCAGAAATCACTAAGATTCAAGAAAAAGTTTATAGTGATGTAAATGGTTCAAGTGTTGATAAAGTTTTAGAAGCTTCTAAAGCTGAATTCCAATCAGTTTGGAACCAATAGATTCGAATTAGACTTCCTTGATAGTAGTAAAGGACGCAAGCAAACCTGACGGTTTCATAGCTGCTAATACTACTATGGGAAGTCTTTTCTCATTTTATTGGGGTTGTTCGACAAATCCTGTTGGTGAATCAATTTGACCACCAAATTAAGCCTTCGGTTGTCAACGAACAATAGCTGAAATTCATAAAAATATAGCCTATTTTTAATAAAATCACAACTTAAATTTAAAGTTACAAGATTATCTAGCAAATTTGATTAATGGTATAAAAGTTAACTTTACAGTACATTTGGGATTTGAAAAAGGAGAATCGGGTATTTTGTATGTCCTTTGCAAAGCTGCTCGGTTAGGATTTATTGATGTAGAGTATGTAAATGAGTGTGTAAAAAATATTTATAGTCAACTTTATAGAGAACATGAGGATTATAATTTATTATGCCCTGGATATGCAATGCTTCGGTGTTCTATTGATTTTGGAACTGGGTTTCGTGTCATAATAGTGATAGAGGCAAATAGTTATGTAAATACAAGGAGTTCAAGACTTCTACCAAAGTTTAAAATAAGAAAAATGAACGGTTGGTGCACTGTTTAGGAGAGTTTTACGAAAATAAATGTTGCAAATAGTACGTTAGGAGAGAGGAGATAACTATAGTGAGTAATAAAAAATAAAAAAATATTCAAGAACAAAATAATTTACAAATTAGATCATCAACAGCTGAATATTTAACTTATATTGCTTTAAACGGTGAAAATCAAAATTCTTTTGAGGTTCGTTATGAAGATGAGAACATATGGCTTATACAAATGATGATGGCTGAGTTATATGATGTTGCACTTTCGACAATAAATGAGCATTTGAAACATATTTATGAGGATTCGGAACTTGCTGAACAAGCAACTATTCGGAAATACCGAATAGTTCAAAATGAAGGTGACCGTGAGGTTTCTAGAGGTGTAAATCACTATAATCTTCGAGCTATTATTGCAGTTGGATTTAAGGTAAATAATGAGCGTGCTTTACAGTTTAGAAAATGGGCTAACCAGATTGTAAAAGATTACACCATCCAAGGATGGGTAATGGATGTAGATAGACTGAAGAATTTTGGAACAGTTATAAATAAGGATTATTTTGAAAAGCAATTAGAGAAAGTTCGTGAAATTCGTCTTTCAGAGAGAAGATTCTATCAAAAGATTACCGATATTTATTCGACTGCTATTGATTATGACAAGAATGCAAAAACAACAAAGAGATTCTTTTCTGCCGTACAGAATAAACTTTATTATGCTGTACATGGCCAAACAGCTGCGGAAGTCATCTATTGATAGGGCAGATAGTTCTAAAGAAAATATGGGCCTTACTACATGGGATGGTTCTCCTAAAGAAAAGATTCATAAATACGATGTAATTGTTGCTAAAAACTATTTATCGGAAAACGAGATGATTCAAATGCAAAGGGTTGTTTCAGCATATCTTGATATGGCCGAAGACATGGCGCTTAGACAAATTCCTATGACTATGGAAGATTGGGAGAAAAGATTAAATGCTTTCTTAACTTTATGGGATAGAGATATTCTTCAAGATGCTGGTAAAGTTACGGCTGAACTGGTAAAACAACATGCTATAACTGAATTTGAAAAATATAGAGTGATTCGAGATAGATTATTTCAAAGCGATTTTGATTCTTTTATCCAATTAGAAGGTAATTTGAAGGAAGATAATGATAAAAATAAAAAACAAACAACATTTTAGGAGTGAAGATGGAAGAAATTATAATTGAAGAAAATCTAAAACTAATTCCATATTATCCAAATCAAGAAATTGCTTTGAAGTGGTATCAAGATTTAGATGTTTGCAAGCAAGTAGATAACATAGATGCTCTCTATACTAGAGACAGGCTAGACGCGATGTATAATTATCTTTCGACAAACGGGGAATGTTATTATGTCCAATTTAATAATACTTTAGTTGGAGATGTTTCGCTTTATAATGGAAATGAACTAGCAATTGTGATTTCCAAGGAATATCAAAATCAGCATATTGGGCGAAAATGTGTTCAGAAAATGATACAACAAGCAAACGAAAGAGGTTTGAAAGAATTAATAGCAAATATATATTCATTTAATCAGCAAAGCAGAAAAATGTTTGAATCAATTGGATTTAAACAAGTAGATGAAGAACTATATATGTATAAACTCTGAAATAGAGGCTAAGATGGAGAGATTAGATTTACTTGCAGACAAAATATACC
>CAMYBO010000057.1 GCA_947254045.1 uncultured Granulicatella sp.
ATAGATAATTCTAAGCATTTTATGACCACAAGCGATAATAGCTTTCATTTTACTTCCTCTGCTGGAAATTCGCTGATAAAAAAGAAAAAAGGTTTCTTTTTTAGCGCATTGAACACTTAACACCGACATTACTAAGGCTTGTTTAAGATAGTTATTGCCTTGCGTCGTGTGTGAAGATTTTTTAACACCAGCACTTTCGTTAGAATCGGGCACATTCCAGACCATGAAGCTAACTTCTTATCTGTTTTAAAAGCATCAATAGTTGGACTAATTTCAGCTAATATAGTGGCACAACAATTATCACTAATACCAGGAATTGTTAGAAGAAGTTGATATGCTTCCATACATTCTTTCATTAGAAAACGATCCACTGTAGATAGTTTACCTTCCATAGCTTCAATTCATTGTCTAGTAGAGGCTTTTATTCTACCATGTATGCAACTTTCGACATTGTCTTCATTCATAACTTCACCATTAATAAATAAAGTTAACAATGCTTGTCCTGTTTTGCAGAAAATAGCTGCTAAATAGCTTGTTAATTTAATATTAGCTCTTTGTAAAATAATATGGATATGATTTTTTATTTGATTTAAACGCTGTTTTACTGAGAGATGATAACGAGTTAAATAACGTAATTGAAGCACTTCTTGAGAAGGGATATAAGATTGGTGAATTAACCCACACCGACCCAGTTGAGCAATCCACTCAGGATCTTTGACGTCTGTCTTACGACCAGGGACGTTTTTAATATGTTGAGGATTGGCAAGGATTAATTCTAAGCCGGAATCTGAAAAGATATTGAACAGAGGAATCCAATATTGTCCCGTACTTTCAAAAAAACATGGGTAACTTGATGTTCAAGTAGCCAATCAAGAGCTGCATTTAATTCTTTAGTTGTGGTACCAAAGGTTGTTTGATATTTTTTAAGTTCATTTGAAGTTAGAGGGCCATCTAATATACAACAAACAATGGATTTTGGATGTACATCCATTCCACAACAAACTGGGTGCATTACATCCATAATAAAACCTCCTATTCTAATTGTTTAAGAACAATGGAACAGAAGGTAAAATGTAATTTTATTTTCATGCTCTAGGCATAATCGAGTTTTCTCATGACCCCTGTTCATCCAGTTTTCCTGACAGGAATGACAATTCCCCAATAAATCGAACGGATTAGTATTGTTCTCTAACGTAAGTCTAATACCAAATTTTGTTTCTGTCATGAGTAAGACGGTGAAACCGTCTTGGAGTTTTCCTGTGATATCAATACTGCTACTATGGGAAGTCTTTCGTTTTTTAACTCCTAAAAACAAGATTCCCAATCTATAAAGCGTTATCAAAATTGTAACATTTCAATTTTATGCGAACAAAAGTTAAAGAGAAATTTAAGAGAATGTTACAAAAAGATGACAAATGTAACAAAAAACGTATGTTCGCATCGTTTTTCTGTAATCTAAATATCAAAAAAAGTCAATTTATTTAAAGAGGCTTAACAAAACGCGTGAAATCAACATTTTACTATTTTTTCGTGTTACAGTAGTTACATCAAATAAAACCGCACTTGGAAATTTTAAGCGGTAGATTCTCGAAACAATAATTTTTCTAGTAGAGAGTCGGAAAGGATGTTTATGAAATTTACATTAAAGAAGACGGTGTTGGCAACAATCGCAGTAGCTTTTCTAGGGATTTCAGGAATGACAACTTCAACAGCTAAGGCTGATGAATGGGTAGCACGTACTACAGACGAAGTAAAAGATGAAATTGTTCATAATGATGAAGGAGTACAAGAATACACAGTAAAATATGGTGATACATTATCTGTTATCGCTGAAGCGATGGATGTATCATTAGATGCTTTAATTCGTGTTAATGATATTCAAAACGCTAACTTGATTTATGCAGGAACAACGTTTAAGTTTTCTGCGGATAAACAAGAAGTAGTTGTGAAAACTGAAGAAGAAGAGCATACTTACAAAGTAGAAGATAATACAGAAGTTGTAGAAGTGAAAGCAGTAGAGCCAACTCCGCAAACAGCTACTTCACAAGAAGTACAAACTACTACAACATCTTCAGCATCAACAGAAGGCTACACATTAACCGTTGAAGCAACAGCGTATTCATATGCAGAACCAGGATTATCTAACTATACAGCGGATGGAACAAACTTAGTCAATGACCCAATGGTAATTGCAGTAGATCCACGAGTAATCCCATTAGGAACTATGATAGAAATTCCTGGATACGGAGTATTCCGTGCAGCTGATACAGGTGGAGCAATTGTTGGAAATAAAATTGATGTTCACTTTCCAACAGTAGCGCAAACTTATAATTTTGGACGTCGTACAATTACGATTCGTATTTTGAAATAAGAAATTACATGAAAGATTGGATGAAAATCCAGTCTTTTTTCTTTTTTTTGTAAAAATAATAAACTTAGAAATATATGAAGATTTTAAGAAAAAACTATTGTCTTTTTTTCAAAAGCTAGGAAATACGTTGAAAATATGGTATATTGTGAGAAATGCAATATTTAGTAGTATGACAGGAGTGGAAAGAATGAAAAAAACAATGATGGGGATGTTAGCTGTAGTATCAACTTTAGCGTTAGCAGCTTGTTCAAATAATCAATCAGCTGTAGCGACTTCAAAAGCAGGTAATGTTACCCAGGAAGAGTTTTATAAAGCATTGAAAGCAACCTCAGGAGAACAAACTTTACAACGTTTAGTGTTACAAAAAGTTTTAGAAAATGATGCAAAAGATAAAGAAGCATTAGAAGAAGAAGCAAAAACAGAAGTTGCGAACCAAGTAAAACAATACGGTGGAGAAGATGCGCTAAAATCAGTATTAGCTCGTAGTGGATTCACTTCAGTAGATGCTTACCGTGATACAGTTTACTTAAACAAATTAATTACAGCAGCAGTTAAAAAAGCAACTACTTTCAGTGATGAAGAAGTTCAAAAATATTATGATTCATGGGAGCCAAAAGCAACAGCTCAACATATTTTAATTGGTGTATCTCAAAATGCTTCTGATGATGAAAAAGCAGAAGCTAAGAAAAAAGCAGAAGATTTAATCAAACAATTAAAAGATGGCGCTGATTTTGATACTTTAGCAAAAGAAAATTCAACAGATAAAAGCACTGCTGAAAATGGTGGAAAAATAGGACCGTTTAAACGTTCAGACATGGTAAAAGAATTTGCTGATGCAGCTTATGGTCTAAAAGTAGGAGAAATTACAGAAGAACCAGTGTTAACACAATATGGTTATCATGTGATTAAATTAGTCGATAAACCTGAAAAAGGTTCATTAAGTGATGTACGTTCTACATTAGAAGATGAATTATTAGCTGAAAAATTAAAAGATACAGCTACTATCCATTCAGTAGTTTCTTCATTAGTGAAAGATGCAGATGTGAAAATTACAGATGATACATTGAAAAATGCGTTAAAAGATTTTTCTGATAATACACCAAATGTAACAGAACAATCTCAAACAACAGGAAACTAGACATTCAATTAGGAGTAGGCTAAAAATCAAAATGAAGTATTTGATTTTTCCTACTCTTTTTTATACAATTCATCTTGACAATACGCAGAAAAATTGTAAAATCGAAAATAATTTAATAATTGTTTTCACGTTATCATTTTTTTAAAAGTAATGAAACTAAGCGAGTGGAAAGGAAGGATACCATGAGATATTCATGGAAATTGGTAGTTAGCTTATTAGCTGTTGGATTAATGGGATGTGCAAATCGTACAGAAACGTTTAATCAAGCAGATATGGTCAATGTTTCTAAAAATGGAGAATCAACTGTGACTACAAAAGTTGAAGAATCAACTACAACAGCTTCTTCTACAAAAGAAGGAACGACTACTACCGAACTAAATGCTTTAGCAAAAGAAGCGATTAAAGAGATTGAAACGAAAAAACAAGTCTTACTGGATGATCATTATACGATATTAGTTCAAGCTCAGACAAAAGACTCGATTGATATTCATGTTCGTCATCAAGAACAAGGTGGATCAAGTAGTTTTGGATATTTCCGATATACACAATCGACAAAACTTTTAGAAGAGATGGATTCAGTAACGGGTGACTATAAGTCAGTAAAATAATTTTTAGGGAAGTGTTGTTATGACAAAAACAGTAGATTTAGATTGGAAACATTTAGGATTTAGCTATATTAAAACAGACTATCGTTATATTAGTTATTATAAAGATGGTCAGTGGGATAATGGAGCTTTAGTAGAAGATAATGTACTTCATATTAGTGAAGCGTCAACAGCACTTCATTATGGACAACAAGCGTTTGAAGGGTTAAAAGCTTATCGTTGTAAAGATGGAAGTATTAATTTATTCCGTCCTGACCAAAATGCGGCACGTTTTGCACGTTCTTGTACACGTTTATTAATGCCAGAATTTCCTCAAGAACGTTTTGTTGAAGCGATTAAAGCAGTTGTACGTGCAAATGAACATTGGATTCCACCATATGGAACAGGCGGAAGCTTATACATTCGTCCATTAATGATTGGGGTAGGCGATACTATCGGAGTAAGCCCAGCTCCAGAATATATTTTCACAATTTTCGTAATGCCAGTAGGAGCTTATTTCAAAGGTGGCTTAACACCAACTAGCTTCGTAGTAAGTGAATATGACCGTGCTGCTCCTGTAGGAACTGGTGCTGCAAAAGTTGGAGGGAACTATGCGGCTAGCTTATTACCTGGTAAAAAAGCTAAAAAACGTCAATTTAGTGACTGTATTTATTTAGATCCATTGACACATACTAAGATTGAAGAAGTTGGAGCTGCGAATTTCTTTGGAATTACTAAAGATAATCAATTCATTACTCCATACTCTCCATCAATTTTACCAAGTATTACAAAATACTCATTATTATGGTTAGCAGAACACCGTTTAGGAATGGTTGTTAAAGAAGCAGATGTATTCATTGATAAATTAGATGAATTTACAGAAGCTGGAGCATGTGGTACAGCAGCGGTTATCTCACCAATTGCTGGTATCCAAAATGGGGATGACTTCCATGTATTCTATTCAGAAACAGAAGTAGGACCAATGACTCGTCGTTTATATGACGAATTAGTAGGAATTCAATATGGAGATGTAGAAGCGCCAGAAGGTTGGATTCAAAAAGTATAATTTAACATTTGTTGAAATAAAAAACCTGTCAGTAATGTTACCGACAGGTTTTTTTGGTTTGAATGATTATCTTGCAAAGCCGACAGCTTTTTCCATTTTACGAAGAGTTTTAGAGGCAACAGCGTTTGCTTTTTTAGCTCCTTCATCTAAAATCTCATCTAATTGTTTAGAGTTTAGTAATTCATAGTAACGTTGTTGGATTGGTTCCATTACAGCTACGATTGCTTCTGCTAAATCCGTTTTAAAAGTACCATATCCTGAATCTTTATAAGTTTCAACTAAATCTTCAATGCTACGGTTTGAAAATGCGCTGAAGATTGTTAAAAGGTTCGAAATTCCTGGTTTTTCAGTTGGGTTGTATTCAATCACACCACTTGAATCCGTTACAGCACTTTTAATTTTTTTACGAATGGTTGCTGGGTCATCTAACATGCTAATGTATTCTTTCACATTTGCATCTGATTTACTCATTTTTTTCGTAGGAGTTTGTAAGCTCATGACACGTGCTCCAGCTTTTGGAATAAATGGTTCTGGCATTTTTAATAATTCATTTCCATTTCCGTAACGGCTGTTAAAACGAGCGACAAAGTCACGTGTTAATTCCATATGTTGTTTTTGGTCTTCCCCAACAGGAACAACTTCAGCATTGTATAAAACAATGTCTGCTACCATTAATGGTGGGTAAGTTAATAAACCTGCTGATACTGATTGTTGTTTTTGAGATTTATCTTTGTATTGTGTCATACGTTCTAATTCGCCGACACCGACATTACATTGTACAATCCATGCAGCTTGAGCATGTGCTGGAACTTCAGATTGAACGAAAATCGTAGATTTTTCAGGGTCTAATCCAATAGCTAAGTATAATGCAGCAAGTGAACGAGTTTGTTCTTTTAATTTTTTAGGGTCTTGTGGAACTGTAATCGCGTGTTGGTTTACGATACAGTATGTGCAATCATATTCGTCTTGTAAGGCAACGAAGTTTTTCATCGCACCAATATAGTTTCCAATTGTGGGAATAGCTGAAGGTTGTACTCCAGAGAAAATTTTCTTTTTAGTCATATATATTCTCCTTTGATTTCAAATGAATTAGTCTTATTATACCGTATTTTTGAAAAATTAACACAAAAAAATATGTTTTTGTTAGGCTCATCATAAGATAAGCAAATGTAGTGCTCCTCGTAGAATAAATCTGTTATCATATGCTTAGTTTTCAAATTTTGGATAGAAACAAAAGGAGGTATTTAAAAATCCCGCAAAATCTTTTTAAAGAATTAGAACAGTTAGAGCAAGTAGAAGCGATTGTTTTAGGAGGCTCTCGTGCAGGAGAGAATTATGATAAAGATTCTGATTATTATATATTTATTTAACCGCACCAATAAGCGAAGGGATTAGGAAAGAAATTCTTAGTAAGTACTGTTCCAATATGGAATTTGGCAATCAATTTTGGGAATTAGAGGATGATTGTGTTTTAAAGTATGGGATAGAGATTGAATTGATCTGTCGTTCACTAGATAGTTTTGATAAAGAGTTAGAAAATGTAATGATGAATCATCAAGCTCAAAATTCTTATACAACATGTATGTGGTATAATGTAATGCATCGTAACATTCTCTATGACAAAGACGGGCGCTATGCTCAGTTGAAGAGGAAGTATCAGTTACCTTATCCAGCCGATTTAAAGAGAAATATCATTCAGAAACAAATGTTATTACTAGAACAGGGAATGCCAGCTTTTTCTAAACAAATTCAAAAAGCGATTAAACGTCAAGATTTATTAAGCATGAATCATCGAAGCAGCGAATTTTTTGCGTCTTATTTTGATTTATTGTTTGCACTTAATGAACAGCTTCATCCAGGTGAAAAACGAATGTTACAGTATGCTAAAGAGAGGTGTACTCATTTACCAAAAGATTTTGAAATGAATATTCAAGCGTATTTCCAATATCTTTACCGACTAGATAAACAAGAGGAAGCAGTAAAATTATTGACTACTCTATTATTTCATCTTAGAACATTAGTGGAAGAGTGTGAATAGAAAATAAAGACATCAGAAGATTGACTTCTTCATTCTCTAGTAAATTTTGGAAAGAATTAGTGGTGAAAATTTTTCCTTAAAAGGAATAGTATGAAGCTGTAATAGTGGAAGGTTATCGGAATATCCCTGAAATGTGAAAAAGGATATTGCTTGACAAAGGTTAAGAAAAGATTAAGCCTTGAAATAATCGGATTTTAATGAAATACCTTTAGAGAGACTCCAAAAAATAATTTGTGAAAAAATTAAATTTTTACGAAAAATGTATAGATTTTATTCTAAAAATAATATATAATATAAAGCGTGATGAGCCCATCTAAACTAGCTCATCGAGAAGGAGCGA
>CAMYBO010000058.1 GCA_947254045.1 uncultured Granulicatella sp.
ACACCTGTGTTAGGTCGTCGGCAGCGTCAGATGTGTATAAGAGACAGGTGTAAGAATTAATCTTAATGCGTGTAATAGCACTACAACAGTACTTCCTTCATGAAGAATGACACCAAGAGTTAAATCACTCCAACCTAGGAAATTTAATAGCACTAATACAATCACAATCAATAAAGAAAATATTAAATTTTGCTTTGTGACAGTCATCATTAATTTGGAAACTTTATGCAATGTTTTTAAAGAATCTAATTGACTATTCATTAATACAATATCACTAGATTCCATTGCAACATCGGTTCCTTTTCCCATTGCAATCCCTACTTCTGCATTCACTAATGCTGGTGCATCATTAATGCCATCTCCTACCATTGCAATTGTTGGATATTTTGTTGACCATTCTTTTAACGTATTTGCCTTTTCTTCTGGTAATACATTAGCTCTTACTTCATCCACTTCTAATTCGTTAGCAATTGCCTCAGCTGTTTGAATAGAATCTCCCGTTAAAAGCATCGTTTGAATCTTTTCTTGTTTGAAATAGTCAATCACTTGTTTGGCTTCTTCTTTTGGAGTATCTAATAGGGCTACTGCTCCAACTACTAGATGATCCTCACTTAAAACTACAACAGTCTTTCCTTCATTCATCCACTGCGCAACAATGGATTCATATTTTCCTAATGTAGCAAAACTAGAGGGTTTTCCAATACGATAGGTATGATTTCTATAAGTTGACTCTAAGCCAATTCCAACTTTTGGTGTAACCGATAATAAATAAGTACAATAAGCTAATCCAGATTCTACGATTGCAAAGGCTAATGGATGATTTACCTTTTTCTCCATCGATACAAGAATAGAATATAATTCAAATTCACGATCTTTTTCCATCACTTTTGCTACAACTTTCGGTGTACCATTTGTTAGTGTGCCAGTTTTATCAAAAGCAATTGCGTTAACTTCAGACATTTTCTCTAATGCATCTCCAGATTTTATAAAGATACCTTTTCTAGATAAATTTGAAATCGCTGCTACTGTTACCGGTGTAGCACTAGCGGCTAATGCGCATGGAGAAACAGCAATTAAATAAACCATTCCACGATAAAAAGCTGTTAAGAAATCCCAGTTTAAAAATATAATTCCGATGGCTAACACAACTGGAAATAAGGCTAATACAATTGTGACATAGACTGGTTCCCATTTCTTTAAGAAACGACCTGTACGAGTTAAAGATTGACCAGCTTCTTGCACTAAAGTAATAATCTTTCCAAGTACACTATCTTGTTGTTTTTTAGTAACCTTAATGAGCAGTGTTTGGGTTAAATTTAAAGTTCCGGCAAATACTTCACTTCCTACTTCTTTTTCAACTGGAATTGATTCACCAGTTACTGAAGCTTGATTCACAGAGGACATTCCTTCAACGATAATTCCATCTGCTGAAATTTGACTTCCATTCAATACTTGGATAATATCTCCAATTTCTAAAGAAGAAGCATCTACTTCTTCAAAATGTCCATTATTCATTTTTTTCAACGCTAATTTTGGTTGCAATTGTAATAATTGAGTCATATCTTTACGACTTTTCTTTTCTACATATTCTTCAAGTGAATGAGCAATCGTAAAAATAACAATTAGCATTGCTGCTTCTTCGAATTTTCCAATAAATATGGCACCAAGTGCCGCAAGTGTCATCAGTAAATGAACATTTGGACGAAATTTTTTAAATTGCTTTGTTTCCACAATCGTATCCATAATTCCCTCAGTGATGACTTCTTTCCCAATACAAGCAATTGTCAAAAGAAATAATGCATTTGCAATCCAAACTACACTTCTTTCTAAAATCAATGCGAATACAAACATACCAATTGCAAGAACCCAACGTTTCCAAGAAATTTCATGATGATGGTGTCCTGAACAATGTCCACAATGATCATGGTGGTGATGTTCACCATATTCGTGCGAATGATGATGAGCATCATGATGGTGTTCACGCTCATGCGAACAATGGCAATGTCCATCGTGATGATGATGAGAATCATGTTTATTGTGATGATAGTGATGCTGATGTTCATCATGTTCATGTGAATGCTCGTCATGATGATGTAATTCTTCATTTTTATTCAATAATTTAGAAATTTTTTTGTTGAATACTTCCATAAATTCGTCTAAAGCTTTAAATTGATATTTCATACTCCACACCCTTTCTTACTGAATTTATTATACATGAATATTTATTCATGTGTCAACCAAAAAAATGACTTATCATAATAGCAGCTTTTAGCCATGAGATTCGCATAGCGAAGCTGCTGGCGTCCGTTTGCTATTATACTGATAAGTCAATTAAAATAAAATATATTAGTCTAACAAAGCACTCAAATCAATGGTATCTAATGTCATTTCCGTTGAAGTTTGTGCCATAATCGATTCATAATCAAAATAATCATTAATCGTTAATTGGTTCAACTGATAAATTTGTTCAAACAAATTTTTTGGTTTATTCTTCTTCCAGCGATACGTCAGAAAATAAGTCGCAATATCATAACTAGAAATAGACTCATATCCTTGAGTAATAAATTCAATAATCTTATAACTTAACCACGGACGAAACTGTTCTATTAATTCCTCTTGCTTATTCATGATCGCTATTAGTAGCTGCCACTACTGAACCTTCTTCTACTTCACCAGCTGTTGGAACAACATGATGAATCGCACGACGTTCAAATGTTAAATAAACACCATCGCAATCAATCTCAACTGTTTGATCTACTGTATCAATATAATGAACTACTCCATGTAAGCCCCCAATAGTAACAACATGATCCCCAGCTTTCAAAGCATCCATTTGCTCTTGTAATTTTTTAGTACGCTCACGATTTTTACGACCAAAAAACCACCAAGCTCCTCCTAGTGCAACAATATAAAGTAACATTAATGCTAATTGATTCATTTAAAACACTCCTTCATTTAATATAATACTACTGTATCAAATTTTTTCTAAGAATACTAGAAATTACGAGCATTTTCTTTATTAAATCCATATTCTTCGAAAAATGCTTCTCTAAATTCTAATAAATTGTCATCCATAATAGCTTGACGAACTTGTTTCATTAAGTTTAATAAGAAGTATAAATTATGGTAACTTGTTAAACGTAATCCAAATGTTTCATCCGCTTTAAATAAATGACGAATATACGCACGAGAATAATTACGACATGTGTAGCAATTACATTTTTCATCGATTGGACGGAAATCACGTTCATACTTCGCATTTTTTACAACAAGACGACCTGCACTTGTCATACAAGTACCATTTCTTGCGATACGTGTTGGAAGTACACAGTCAAACATATCTACCCCACGAATGACTCCATCAATTAATGAATCCGGAGAACCTACCCCCATTAAATAACGAGGTTTGTGAGATGGAATTAGTGGTGTTACATAGTCTAATACTTCATTCATTTCTTGTTTAGTTTCTCCAACAGATAATCCACCAATCGAATACCCAGGGAAATCAAGTGAAATCATATCTTTAGCATGATCCATACGTAAATCTTTGTATCCTGCCCCTTGTAAAATTCCAAATAAAGCTTGAGTTTCAGGGGATTTATGAGCTTTCAATCCACGTTCTGCCCATCTAGTCGTACGAGCAATGGAATTTTTCACGTAATCATGAGTATGATGGAAATCTGGACATTCGTCAAAACTCATAATAATATCCGCTCCAAGTTTGTTTTGAACATCAATTGAAATTTCTGGAGATAAAAATAATTTTGAACCATTTAAATGATTTCTAAAATGTACACCTTCTTCTTCAATTCTTCTCATATCACTTAAAGAAAATACTTGGAAGCCACCTGAATCTGTTAAGATCCCTTTTTTCCAATTCATAAAATTATGTAATTTTCCTGCTTCATCTACAATATCCGCACCTGGTCGTAACCATAGGTGGTAAGTATTACTTAAAATAATATTAGCTCCCATTTCATCTAATTCTTCTGGAGACATTGATTTTACGGTTGCTAATGTACCTACAGGCATAAACATTGGAGTTGGAAATGTACCATGTGGTGTAATAATTTCTCCAAGACGAGCACCTGTATGTTTTTCTGTTTTGATTAAACGATAAGTTACAGCTGGTTGTGTCATTTCTATATTCCTCTCTTATTATAGTCAACTCTATAACTGTATCTTACTATATTCTATTTGTCCAATATTTTATAAGAATTTAAAGGATTAAACTAAAAAACTTCAAAAGTCAGATAATATTCTAACTTTTGAAGTTAAATTTTACTATTAACATTAAGCTGTTTGAATCGCACGATAACTATAAGATGGTTCTTTTAATTTTTCATCAAAGACAACCTCTAAATCGTGTCCTTGGAAAAACCATTCATCACCTGTTTCAATAAAATAGGTAATGCCATTTTTTTCTACACTAACAAATGGATTATTTGGTGAATCTACTTCTACTGCTAAAGAAAATCCTTCATGAATTGGACTACATCCATAAACTTTTCCTAAGAAGCGAACACCACGTTCTTTAGAAACACCCATTTCTTCTTCAAACCATGCTTGTGATTTTTCATCAATTGTTAATTTCATTTGCCCCATCCTTTGACTCATCTTTTCTTAATTCAAGTTTACCATAGTTTTAAAAATCATGTCTTTACTTTGCTTGTAATAATGGATTAGCCATAAAAGAGGTACATCCAACTTTAGACAAAGCTGTAAAACCATTTGCTTCATAAAATGCAACAGTTTTTAATTCCATATCCGTTGTTAAAATCATTTGATAAACTTCATTAAAATGCCCCATTGTTTGTCGAAGCAATTGTGTTCCAATTCCCTGTCTATGATACTCAGGAAGTACAATAATATCTTGGATATAAACAATAGAATAACCATCTCCTACTGCTCTTAAAAATCCAATTAACTTTCCTTCTTCATCTCTTGCTGAAATTAGAAACAAACTATGTTCTAATGCATTTTTTAACATCGTAGGATTTGTCGAATAATTCGTCCATCTTACTGCTTCATATAATGGTAATATTTCTTCAAAAGAAATGGTATCATTTTTCTTATACCCAATCATCCTAATTACTCCTCCTCTAATACAATAGATTCAATCCATTCCCAAGCTTTTTCTACCCCTTCTCCTGTTTCAGAAGAGAACGTTAAAAATAATTCTTCTGGTGGTTTCCCAAAAGCTTTTCGAATTTGACTCACATGTTTATTCCACTTTCCTCGAGGAATTTTATCACTCTTCGTCATAATAATTCGATAAGGAATTTCATAATACTCTAAAAATTCACGCATTTGAACATCTTCTGTACTTGGTTCATGACGGAAATCAACAAGAATTAAAACGAGTTTAAGATTTTCACGAGTTGTAATGTACTCTTCCATCATTTTTCCCCATTTTTCACGTCCTTTTTTTGAAACTTTTGCATATCCATACCCAGGAACATCGACAAAGTAAAATAAATCATTAATATGATAAAAATTCAAAGTCTGAGTTTTACCTGGTTTACTAGATGTTCTAGCTAAACTTTTTCGTTGAATTAAACGATTAATAAAAGAAGATTTTCCCACATTTGAACGGCCAGATAAAGCAATTTCAACTTTTTGATCGGTTGGATATTGATTTGGACCAACCGCACTAATCGTAAATTCGGCATTTGTCACTTTCATGATTACGCTCCTTCCTCTGTTGTTTGAGGATTAATTTTAACAAAGAATAGTAACCCTCCTCCAATTAAGAATAGAAGAATTAAAGAGAAGACCCCATGTAATGAATTACCGGTCATTTGAGCTGTAATCCCTAATAATGTTGTTCCTAAAATAGATGAGAATTTTCCAAAAATATTATAAAATCCAAAAAATTCATTTGCACGATTTGCTGGGATAATTTGACCGAAAATAGAACGACTAATCGATTGTACTCCACCTTGAGCAGTACCAATACAAATCGCTAATAATAAGAAATCTGTATAAGTTTTTAATCCTGTTGCTAAAATACAAATAATCACATAAGTAGCAATTCCTAAAAAGACAGTATTTTTTGACCCTATTTTCTTTGCAAGATATCCATATAAAATACTGAATGGAAAAGCTACAATTTGAACGATCAACAAAATAACAATTAAACTATTTCCATCTAACCCAACATCGGTACCTACAGCAGTCGCCATTTTAATAATTGTTCCAATTCCATCAATATAGAAGAAATACGCAATTAAGAACAAAAATACATGCTTATGTTCACGAATATGTTTAATCGTTTTAAATAATCGAGCAAAACTATCATATACAGGATGTTTGTCATGTTCCATAAAGTGTTTTTGTTTTACATGTCTCCAAAATGGAATCGTAAATACAAACCACCAAACAGCAGTGATAAAAAATCCAATTTTAACAATGATATCTCCTGGCAATTGAGAAAATTGCATAATTATCATAAATAATACAAATGGAATCACACTTCCAATATAACCATATCCAAATCCTGATGCAGAAATACGATCCATTCGATCATACGTTGTTACATCCATAATCGAACTATCATAAAAAATGTTCGATGCAGAAAATCCAATAGCAGAAATCGTATATAATATTAATAAAAACATCCACTGATCACTTCCAGCAAACATCATCCCTAACACAGAAAATACCCCTACCATCGTTGAAATGGTAAACATAGGATTTCGATATCCTCGATAATCTGCTAGTGCTCCTAATACTGGTGCCATTACTGCAACGACAAATGTTGCAATTGAGTTTGCATAACTTAAGTAAGCTGTTGAATTAGCGGCAGTCACTCCCGCATTAGTTGTAACTGTCTTAAAGAAAATTGGAAAAATAGCGGTCGTAATCATTAACGAATAAACTGAGTTTGCCCAATCTTGTAAAATCCACGAAAATTCTTCTTTCGTATATCGACTTGCAAAAAACTTACGAATTGCAGACATAAAATTCCCCCTAAAATTAAGCTTTCAATAATTTTCCTTTTTTATTGTACAATTCTGGTTGTCCTTCATTATCTACAACCGCCTTTGTTACAACCACTTTAGAGACTTCTTCTCTACTTGGAATTTCAAACATTAAATCCATCATAACCGATTCAATAATCGAACGAAGCCCACGAGCTCCTGTCTTACGTTCAATCGCTTTAGCTGCAATGGCAACTAACGCTTCTTGATCAAACTCTAATTCAACTTCATCCATTAAGAATAGTTTTTGATATTGTTTCACTAATGCATTTTTAGGTTCTGTTAAAATAGATACTAAATCTTTTTGTTCTAATTTTTCTAATGCTGCAATAATTGGTAAACGTCCAATAAATTCTGGAATTAATCCAAATTTTTGTAAATCTTCTGGAATAATCATTTGCATTAAACTTTCATGTTCGCTAAAGTTTTTATTTGAAGAACCAAATCCAATGACTTTAGCTCCAAGTCTCTCT
>CAMYBO010000059.1 GCA_947254045.1 uncultured Granulicatella sp.
TAATGTACGAGTGTAAAAATAAATACTCCTAAAAAGACTAATAAGATAAAACAGTTAATGATCATTAAAGGAATGGTATACCAAAAATCTTTTCCATATTGAATCGGTAAAACGATAAAATAAGCAATAATAGGGCCTAATCCCATTAAAGCGACCATCATAACAGAAATAGCTTTTCCAAGAATAATTTCTACTTCTCTAAATGCATAAGGTCGATAAGAAGTTAAATCTTTACTTTCGTAAAATACATTATAAAATGCAATAAAACTTTGAGAAAATGTAAAAGCACTAAAAATACTAATCATATTCGCAAATAAAGCAGGATTATCTCCAATAGGGTTCATTAAAGAATTAATCACTCCAAAAAAAGCAATATAAATTAATCCAATCATAAGCTGAGAACGAAAGATTTTTTTAGGAATATCGATTTTTTTCAGTGGATTTTTTTCTTGCTTTTGTCGATAAGCAGCTAATTGAGCAGGAGCAACTGCGTATAATAAATTCAACTTCACTAATTTTCTAACAGCTTGCAGATTCATCAACAGTCTCTCCTTCCTTACGTCCCGCTAAAGATAAGTAAATACTTTCAAGAGACTCTTGAGGATTATGTTCTTTTAATTCTTCAATTGTGCCGTAAAATAGTAATTCACCTTTTTTCAAAATGGCAATCCGATCACATAATTGTTCCGCTACTTCTAATACATGGGTAGAAAATAATACTGTTTTTCCTTTTTCGGCATGTTCACGCATCATTTTTTTCAAATCATAGGCAGCTTGTGGATCCAAACCGGTTAATGGTTCATCTAAAATCCAAATATCTGGGTCAGATAATAACGCCCCAATGACAAATACTTTTTGTCGCATTCCATGAGAAAATGACTCAATAATATCATAACGATAAGGAGTAAAGTCAAATAACTCTAATAAATAGGTTAATCTTTCTTCTATTTGATTCATTGTTAATTGATAAGAAACTGCAATTAATTCCCAAAATTCATTAGCCGTTAAACGTAAAAATAAATCTGGAGAATCTGCCACATATCCAATTTTTCGCTTAATTGTCAATGGATCTTGTGATAGAGGAACACCATCTACTTCAATGGTTCCACTAGTGAGTGGCAAAATACTCACTAATGATTTAATCGTTGTGGATTTTCCTGCACCATTATGTCCAATTAATCCAACAATTTCTCCACTTTCAATGGTTAAGTTTAAGTTGTTTAAAGCTACCTTATCTCCATATTTTTTTGTTGCTTGTTTAAATTCAATCATGATAAATTTCCTTCCATCCTGTAATTACGCTGATTATACACCTAAAAATAGCGCTTTACTAGTGACTAAAGTCTGATTTTTCTAAAGGATTACTTAATTTTTGTATCTTCTCATAAATAAAAAAAGACTTTTCCTCAAAGCATATAAGTGAGTTTAGCACTTTTGCTCATTTAGAAAAGTCTATTTTTATTGTTTTATTCTTGTTCGTCTACTAATTCTTGTGCGAAGTTTTGTAAGTTTTCGGTTACTTTTTCAGAAACAACTGTTTCTTCTGATGAAGTGACCGTTTCTTCTGCTTCCTCTTCACGATCAACAATAGCTAATGAACTTACAATAGCATCTTGATCTAAACGCATCATACGCACCCCAAGAGCACCACGACCTGTTTTAGAAACATCTGAAGCGTGGAATCGAATGATTACTCCTTTATTCGTCATAATCATTAAATCTTCCTCACCTGTTACAGTTCTTAAGCATACAAGAGGACCATTTTTTTCAGTAATACGAAGGGTTTTAACTCCTTTACCACCACGACCTTTTAAGGCATATTCGCTGGCAGCAGTACGTTTACCGTATCCTTTTTCACTAACGACTAATACTTCACGTTCTGGTGTTAAAATATCCATTCCAATCACATAGTCATCATCACGTAGAGATACACCTCGAACCCCTGCTGCTGTACGACCCATTGCACGAACTTTTTCTTCATGGAATGTTACAGCATTTCCGTGATAAGTTCCAAGAATGATTCCGTCTTGACCACTTGTTACAACTACACGAATTAATTGATCATCTTCTCGTAATTGAATTGCACGTAATCCATTTGTACGAATATTTTTAAAATCTGATAATTTCACACGTTTTACAGTTCCACGTAAAGTTGTAAAGAATAAGAATCTTTCTGTTTCATCTGATTCTGGTACACTAATAATCGCTTGAATTTTCTCTGTTGAGTCAATATTCAATAAGTTAATAACTGGTAATCCTTTAGCAGTACGGCTGTATTCTGGAATTTCATATCCTTTTGCTTGATATACTTTACCTATATTCGTGAAGAATAATAATGAATCATGTGTTGAACATGAAATCATATTTTCTACAAAGTCATCATCATGGACACTCATTCCTTGAACACCACGACCACCACGACGTTGTGTTTTAAATTCAGAATTTGCTAATCGTTTAATGTAACCATTCTTCGTTAATGTAATGACTACATCTTCTTCTTCGATTAAGTCTTCATCTTCTAAACTTAAAGCTTCTCCGACTAATAATTCAGTACGACGAGGATTATCAAATTTTTGTTGAATTTCTAATAATTCTTGTTCGATAATTTCATAACGTCTTTCTTCGCTTGCTAAGATTGCATTTAATTTTTTGATTAGTGCTTGTAAATCTGCATATTCTGCATCGATTTTCTCACGTTCTAATCCTGTTAAGCGAACCATTCTCATATCTAAGATAGCTTGAGCTTGTTTATCACTTAATCCATATTCATTCATGAAGCGTTCTTTAGCAATATCACCACTAGCAGAACTACGAAGAATTGCAACAATGGCATCAATATGGTCTAGAGCTACTTGTAATCCTTCTAAAATATGAGCACGATCTTCTGCTTTTTTCTTTTCAAAAATACTACGACGACGAATCACTTCTTCTTGGTGATTTAAATAGTGTCGTAAAATTTCTTTTAAGCTTAAAATTTTTGGTTCTTGCCCAACAATCGCTAACATATTAAATCCAAAGTTTGATTGTAATGGAGTTAATTTGTATAAATTATTTAAAACGACTGAAGCAGAAACATCTCTTCTCACTTCAATCACGACACGCATTCCTTTACGATCAGATTCATCATTTAAGTACGTAATTCCTTCAATTTTCTTTTCATGATGCAATTGAGAAATACGTTCTACTAAACGAGCTTTATTTACCATATATGGTAATTCCGTAATAATAATACGTTCTTTTCCATTTTTTAATTCTTCGATTTGTACACGACCACGAACCGTAATCGATCCACGACCTGTTTCATAAGCACGACGAATACCAGATTTACCTAATACAATCCCACCTGTTGGAAAATCAGGTCCTGGTAATACTTCCATTAACTCAGCTGTTGTGACATCAGAATTTTTCATTAATAAATGTAATGCAGAAATAACTTCCCCTAAATGATGTGGTGGAATATTCGTTGCCATCCCTACTGCAATCCCTGTTGCTCCATTGACTAAAAGGTTTGGAATACGAGATGGTAAAACTTCTGGTTCACGTTCTGTTGAATCATAGTTATCACGATAATTAATCGTATCTTTATTAATATCTCGTAACATTTCTAAAGCAATTTTACTCATTCTTGCTTCGGTATAACGCATTGCCGCTGGACTATCTCCGTCAACAGAACCAAAGTTTCCGTGACCATCAATTAATGGATAACGATATGAGAAATCTTGTGCCATACGAACCATTGCATCATAAATCGCAGAGTCCCCGTGTGGATGGTATTTACCCATTACATCCCCAACAATACGAGCTGATTTTTTATGGGGTTTATCTGGCGTTACTCCTAATTCATGCATTCCATATAAAATACGACGGTGAACAGGTTTTAACCCATCACGAACATCTGGAAGCGCACGAGATACAATAACACTCATAGAATATTCCAAAAACGATTTACGCATCGTTTTGGCTAAATCCGTTGGTTCGAATTTTTCTTCGAAAAATTCTAAATCTTTTTCCTCAGACATGTTGTCTCTCCTCTTCTTCAATCATTAAATATCTAAATCATTCACATCAATAAATTTCGCATTTGCTTCAATAAATTCACGACGTGGTTCTACTTTATCGCCCATTAACATATCTAATACTTGATCAGCTTCAGCAGCATCTTCTACCGTTACTTGTAACATTGAACGATTTTGAGGATTCATTGTTGTTTCCCATAATTGTTCCGCATCCATTTCTCCTAAACCTTTGTATCGAGAAATTTGTGGTTTTGGACTAGCAGGAAGTTCTTTTAATTTTGCTTCTAATTCCTCATCATTTTGAATATAAAACTCTTGCTTTCCTTGTTTTAATTTATAAAGAGGTGGTTGCGCAATATAAACATATCCTGCTTCCACTACTGGACGCATATAGCGATAGAATAATGTAATTAATAATGTTCGAATATGTGCTCCATCGACATCGGCATCGGTCATAATGACTAATTTATGATAACGAGCTTTCGATAAATCAAAATCTCCACCAAATCCTGTTCCCATTGCTGTAAATAGTGAACGGATTTCATCATTGGCTAAAATTTTATCTAATGATGCTTTTTCAACGTTTAAGATTTTCCCTCGAATTGGTAAAATCGCTTGGAAGTGACGAGAACGTCCTTGTTTTGCAGAACCTCCCGCAGAATCTCCTTCGACGATGAAGATTTCTGAAACACTTGGATCATTACTTGAACAGTCCGCTAATTTTCCTGGTAAATTAGAAATTTCCAAACCTGATTTTTTACGAGTTACTTCACGCGCACGTTTTGCCGCTAATCGAGCTTTAGAAGCTAAAATCCCTTTTTCAACAATTTTACGAGCGACTTGTGGATTTTCCATTAAGAATTTATCAAAATGAGTCGCAAATAATCGATCGGTAATCGTTCTTGCTTCAGAATTTCCTAATTTTGTTTTCGTTTGTCCTTCAAATTGTGGATCAGGATGTTTAATAGATACAACTGCTGTTAATCCTTCACGTACATCTTCCCCACTTAATTTTTCTTCGTTTTCTTTCATTAATTTCTGACGACGAGCGTAATCATTAATAACACGAGTAAGGGCAGTTTTCATTCCAGATTCATGTGTTCCACCTTCATAAGTGTGGATATTGTTTGTAAAACTTAATAAATTCGTATGGTATCCTGAAGTATACTGCATAGCTACTTCGACTTGAATGCCATCTTGTTCTCCTTCAACATAAATCGGTTCTTCAAATAATACTTGCTTAGATTTGTTTAAATGTTCAACATAACTTTTAATTCCGCCTTCATAATAAAAAGTTTTTACTACAGGCTCTTCTACTCGCAAATCAGTAATCGTTAGTTTTAATCCTTTATTTAAAAAAGCTAGTTCACGTACACGATTCGCTAATTTTTCAAAGTCATATATGGTTGTTTCTTGGAAAATTTCTGGGTCTGGTACAAAATAAACACTCGTTCCATGTTTTTCAGTTTGCCCAACAATTTTTAAATCTTCTAAAACAGCACCACGTTTATAAGACTGTTCATAAATATTTCCATCTTTAAAAACTTGCACTGTTAAATCTGTAGAAAGTGCATTAACAACAGAAGCTCCTACCCCGTGAAGACCACCGGAAACTTTGTAACTTCCGCCGCCAAATTTACCACCAGCATGAAGTACTGTAAATACTGTTTCAACCGCAGGACGTCCTGTTTTTTCTTGAATATCAACTGGAATTCCACGTCCATCATCCGTAACACGAATATGGTTTTCAGGTGTAATCTCAATTTCGATATGAGTCGCAAATCCAGCTAACGCCTCATCGATTGAGTTATCAACAATTTCCCATACTAAATGATGTAAACCAGCACTACTTGTTGAACCAATATACATCCCTGGACGTTTACGTACAGCTTCTAATCCTTCTAATACTTGAATCTGACTGGCATCATATTGTGCAGCAAGAACTTCTTTATTTTCTTCTGTCATTTTCTCTTCTCACACTCCATTTTTCATTGAACTTGACCTTGATGAATCGGAAATACAATTGGTTCATTAATAAATTGCTTGCGAATCCCATCTAAACTAGTCGTTGTTATGAATGTTTGTACTTTATTTTCAATTGCTTTAATCAAATGTGTTTGTCGATCATCATCTAATTCGGATAACACATCATCTAATAATAAAATTGGATATTCTCCAGTAGCTATGTTCATTAATTCTATTTCTGCTAATTTTAAACTTAATACAGTTGAACGTTGTTGCCCTTGAGATCCAAAATTTTGAACAGGTTTATCATTTAAATAAAAAATCAAATCATCTCGATGCGGACCGACTAAAGTACTCGCTTGTTCTAATTCTCTTTTTTGTACAGATTCAAATTGTTTTTGATACAATTCTTTTACTTCATCTTGAGAAATTCCTTTTTCAATCGAAAGAGATGTTTGATATTTCAATGAAAACTCTTCTCTTCCTAATGAAATTTGTTCATGAATTGGTTTCGCTAAAGCTTCCAATTGTTCCATAAACTCTAAACGATGGTTTAAAATTGCACTTGCTTTTTCAATGACTTGTTCTGTTAAAACTTCTAAATAAAGATCAGCCGATGATTTTTTGATTACTAATTGTTTTAAATAATGATTTCTTTGTTTTATAAGGCGTTCATATTCCACTAATTCATGTAAATAAATAGGATTTATTTGACTTAATTCCATATCCATGAATTTTCGGCGATTTGCAGGAGCACCCTTCACTAATTCTAAATTTTCAGGTGCAAATAAAATAACATTTAATTGTCCTAAATAGGAACTGAGCTTCTTTTGTTCTAAATGATTGACTCGTCCTATTTTTCCTTTATTGGAAAACCGAATTTCTAATGGAATACTGCTAATTTTCTTTTCTACTTTTCCTTTAATAGTAGCAGCATCTTGATTCCACATAATCAATTCTCGATTTTGATTAGTACGATGGCTTTTTGTCATTGCCAAAGTATAGATAGATTCCATTAAATTCGTTTTTCCTTGAGCATTTTCACCAATGAAAATATGAACCCCTTTCCCAAATTCAAGAAAAAGTTCTTCATAATTTCTAAAATGATTCAGTTGTAATTCAACTAATCTCATCCATTACTTCCTCAGATTCTCTTTTCACAACAAAAATACCTTCTTCAGGAATTTCTACACGTGTTTTATCATAAAGTTTTCTGCCACGACGATTTTCAATTTCACCATCAACAAATACAACTGTTTCTTGCAAATACCATTTTGCTTGTCCACCAGTTGTAATGACATCAATATGTTTTAAAAATTGTCCTAATGTAATAAATTCTTCTGTGATTGTTACAATCTTTGTCATGATTTTCCTCTTTTCTCTCATTTGGGTATACACATACTACTATATTATAC
>CAMYBO010000060.1 GCA_947254045.1 uncultured Granulicatella sp.
AAGAAGGGTTTTCTAAAGCAAATCTTTTATCTCCGATTATGGGAATTGTGATATTATTTTTCTTTGTGTTAATGTGGATTCGAGCAGGTTTAGTGACCGATGGATTTTTCTTTACGAATCATTGGATTAATATCCTAGTTATGTTCATTATTTATACGTATATTATTTTTGGTTTTGCATTTGTAGGATTTATGATGTACTCCTGTGTCTATTTATGGTTGCCGAAGAAACAGCAGTATGATTTTATTATTATTCATGGTGCAGGGTTGTTAAATGGGGAAAAAGTTACACCGCTACTAAAAAGAAGAATTGATAAAGCGGTACAGGCATTTCATCAATCAAAAAATTCTCATATTCGACTGATTGTAAGTGGTGGACAAGGCAGCGATGAAAAAATATCTGAAGCACAAGCGATGTATAACTATTTAGTGGAACAAACAGATGTGCCAGAAGAAGCCATATTATTAGAAGACAAATCTACAACAACGTATGAAAATTTATTGTTCTCAAAAGAACTAGGCGAGCAATTAGTTGAAAATCCTCGATTTTTATTTGTGACAAATGACTATCATGTATTTCGTACAAGTACGTATGCTCGTCAAATTGGAATGCAGGGAGATGGCTTAGGTTGTTCCACTGCAAGCTATTATATTCCATCAGCTTTTATTCGTGAATATGTAGCAATGTGTGTGAAAATGAAAAAACTCTTTATAGGATTCGAATTGCTTTATATTCTATCGATTGCATTATCGTATCGAGTCTTATGGTAGAAAGTTAAATAGATGATCAGAAAGGCATACCGATTGATTTCGGTATGCTTTTTTGTCGTGACAATTTGCATGAGAAGTCGTGACGAAAGTCATGGTAGGTAGTGACTTAAGGCACTGCCTAAAGAAAGCAAATTTTCCTATAATGAATTCATCAGTTAGGAAATCAGTAAAGAGGGGATAAACATGATTGTAGTAAAAAATGTAACAAAAAAATTTGGACAAAAAGTAGCTTTAGAAGAGATTTCTTTTGAAGTTAATAAGGGAGAAATTTTCGGATTCTTAGGGCCATCTGGTTCAGGAAAAACAACGATGATTAAAATTTTAACGGGACAACTAAATGCCGATAGCGGGCAAACAGAATTGTTAGGGAAAGTATCAGAGAAGTTAACTCCAGCAGATTTAGAGCAAATCGGATTAGTAAGTGATACGAGCGGATTTTATGAAAAACTAAGCCTATATAAAAATTTACAAACTTATGCAAAATTATATGGAAAACCAAATGTGCGAGTAGATGAAGTGTTAAAACAAGTCGATTTATATGATAGTAAAAACTTAACAGCAGAAAAACTATCAACAGGGATGAAACAAAGAATGTTTCTAGCAAGAGCTTTAATGAATAAGCCACAAGTATTATTCTTAGATGAGCCAACAAGCGGATTAGATCCAACCACTTCTAAGAAAATCCATGAATTATTATTAGAATTAAAAGAAACAGGAACAACGATTTTCCTAACAACTCACGATATGAACGAAGCAACATTATTATGTGACCGTCTAAGTTTACTAAATAGAGGACATTTAATTGAATATGGGACACCTGCTTCGATTATTCAAAAATATAATCACGAGAAAAAAAGTTCAATTAACATTCGCAGATGAAACACATTCACAAATTACTTTTGAAGAATTAGGACAAACAGATTTAGCACAAGTCGTTGCGATTCACTCATGTGAACCAACTTTAGAAGAAATATTTATTCAATTGACAGGAGAAAAATTAAATGATTAAACGATTAACTGCCTTAATTTGGCTACGCACACAAGTATTATTAAGTAACAGCACTTTATTAGCAACTATTCTATTACCGTATGGATTGTTAGTGTTATATAACCAATTTATGAATGCAGATGGACAACATTCTTCGTATATGGTATTCATGTGTTTATCATTAGCATTCTCAGTTTCATTAGGTAGTTTAATTTCTTTAACAATTGCAGAAGATAAAGAAAAGAAAAATTTAAAATCTTTATTACTCAGTGGTGTTAGAAATGGAGAATATTTATTATCTGCACTATTTTATCCAGTCATTATTGGACTTGTAACGATTGTAAGTTTCCCAATGATTGTAGATGCAGACTTTGGGAAACATTCTGGAGAATATTTTGTAGTAGCGATTGTTGTGGGACTATGTGTTATTTTATTAAACTTATTAGTTGCTTCTCTTTCGAATACTCAATCACAAGCACAAGTGAATAGTTTAGTTCCTATGATGGCTATTTCATTCTTACCATTGTTCTCTGGGTTAAATGAGTCGATTTCGAAAATTGCTCATTATACATTTATGGGAGTTTATGTAGACTTCTTTACAAAAGAAAGTTTTGAGTTAAGTCTAGAAACGATTGGTGTAGCGTTAGCTTGGTTGGTAGTTTTATTCTTAGTAAACTTAATTGTATTAAATCCAACACGAAAAGAAATCTTTTTAGCAAAACTGACAAGAAAAGCGGTGTAGGGAGCGAAATAGACTTTTCACTGTAGTAAAGGACGGCAGCAGCTTCGCAAGCGAATCTCATGCCTAATACTAAAGTGGGAAGTCTTTTCTTTTTTCAAGGGAGTTAGTTAGAGATTGATACGGAATTTCTCACTTCACTATAAAATTATACAAAAATAAGCTATAATAAGTCAGACAAATAGTAGTGAGCGAGGATAGAGATGAAAAAAAATGACCGTATAGAAGTACAAATTGAAGATTTGACGTATGAAGGAATGGGCGTTGCGAAAGTAGATGGATTCCCTCTTTTTATTGTAAATGCTCTACCAGGGGAAAAAGTAGTAGCGCATGTTTTAAAACTTGGGAAAAAATTTGGCTATGCTAAAGTCGTTGAATGGTTATTAACGAGTCCTGACCGTATTCCATTAGTTGATCCAAACGGAACACGAGTAGGAACGATGCCTTTACAACATATGAAGTATGAAGCTCAATTAGCGTTCAAACAAAAACAAGTGAAGCATGTCATGAATACAATTGCGAAAATGCCGGATTTAGAAGTTCGTCCAACCATTGGAATGGAACATCCATTTGGATACCGTAATAAAGCGCAAATCCCTGTGAGAATGGTGGATGGCTTATTAACAACTGGATTTTTCAAGAAAAACTCCCATGACTTAGTTCCAATCGAAGACTTTCATATTCAAGATCCAGAAATTGACCGTATTATTTTAGTAGTCAGAGATATTTTAAGAAAATTTGCGATTGAAGCTTATGATGAAGAGAAACATACCGGCGATTTACGTCATATTATTGTTCGTAGAGGATTACGTACGTCTCAAGTGATGATTGTTTTAGTCACTCGTACAGAAAAATTCCCTCAAAAAGAGGAAATTGTAGAGAAAATTACTCAGCAATTGCCAGAAGTGGTGTCGATTGTCCAAAATATTCAATCGCATCAATCAAATGTCATTATGGGTTCTCAAAAGAAAGTGTTATTTGGTGAAGATGCTTTCCAAGAAGAATTAATGGAATTTACCTTTACGATTAGTTCACGTTCATTTTTCCAAGTTAATACGATTCAAACGGAAGTGCTGTATCATGAAGCCATTCAAGCAGCTGGATTGACGGGAGACGAAACGGTAGTAGATGCTTATTGTGGAATTGGAACCATGAGTTTAGCTTTTGCCAAACGTGCTAAACAAGTCTATGCCATGGAAATTGTGCCAGATGCGATTCAAATGGCAAAAGAAAATGCTCGAATGAATGAGATTGACCATATAATATTTGAAGTGGGAGCGGCTGAAAAAGTCATGCCGACATGGGTAGACTCAGGATTGCAACCGGATGTGATTGTAGTCGATCCGCCAAGAAAAGGATTAGATGGAGCATTTATTGAGGCAGCCGTTAAAACAAAAGCAAGAAAAATTGTTTACGTTAGCTGTAATCCAGCAACATTAGCACGTGATTTAGCCTTGTTCCAAGAAGAAGGCTATCAGGCGCTGTATGCTCAGCCAGTAGATATGTTCCCGATGACGACAGCGATTGAGACGGTAGCACTTTTGTCCAAACTTGATGTCGATAAGCACATAAGTGTTGAAATTGAGTTGGATGAGATTGATTTGACAAGTGCGGAGAGTAAAGCAACATATGCTCAAATCAAAGAATATGTTTGGAATAAATTTCAATTAAAAGTTTCAACATTATATATTACACAGATAAAAAGGAAATGTGGAATAGAATTACGAGAACATTACAACAAGTCAAAAAAGGAGAAACAAATTATTCCACAGTGTACACCTGAAAAAGAAGAAGCCATCATGGATGCTTTGAGACACTTCAAAATGATTTAATAGAAAAGAATGACAGCATATGACTTTCTGAATTTATTACATTCCTACTTGGTATTGGAACGGCTATTATTCCTTTCTTGCAAGGTATCAATAAGAAAATAGGCTCAATATAAAGATTGATAGAATCATTTTTATATTTAAAGGAGCGTTGAAATGATTGATAAAAGCAATAAAAAATTTTGGGATAAATTTGCGAAACTATATGCTCCATTTATGAAAAAAGATCAGGGAGCTTACGATAGAGTTTACGAATATATCAGACCTCATTTGAATAAAGATATGGATGTACTTGAACTTGCTTGCGGATTGGGGCAACTTTCCTTTAGTCTCGCGCAACATACTAAAACTTGGATAGGGACAGATTTTTCCGAATAAATGATTTTGGAAGCGAAAAAGCATGGAGGATACGAAAACCTTACATTTGAAGTAGCCGATGCAACATCACTATCTTTTGCGGATGAAGAATTTGATAGCGTGCTAATCGCTAATGCACTTCATATCATGCCAAATCCAGACCTTGCAATGAAAGAAATACATAGGGTTCTAAAACCTAATGGGACTTTGTTTGCTCCTACTTTTCTATGGAAAGAGGGAAAACAAAGAAATGTTATAAAGAGTTTGATGTCCATTTCGGGATTTAAGATGTACCAAGAATGGGATAAAAAGCAATTTGAAGATTTTATTGAAGAATACGGATTTTCAGTAGTTGAAATGAACTTGGTGCATGGAGGTCTTGCGCCGATTGGTGTGCTGATTGCGAAAAAAGTATCTTAACATATTTTGTCTTGAGAGTAAAAAATTTAATCAAAATATTTACAAAGGCAATAGGAAAATAGAAAAATGAAAGGTAGTAGAAAATAATAGATAATTATGATAATAGACAGTTTTGATAAAGGCACAGAGCCACTTATAAGTCTGGAACATTTTTATGGAGAAAAGAAATATATTGTAGAGAGATGCTTGGTAATATTTTCGAAAAGTATCCTGGAATATTTGCTCGATAACTTTGATTGTGAAGAAATTGGAAATATAGGCTCTGTAAATGGCTCAATGCCGATATATAAAAGTAACTTTGAAGGGCAAGAATTCGCCTTCTATCTTAGTATGATGGGTTCAGCCCTTGCTTCATCAAGCTGCGTAGAAGTCAATTGGCTTACAGGAGCGAATAAATTTATAATGTTTGGATCTTGTGGTAGCCTTGATAAAGAAAAGACTTTTGGAAACTACATTGTACCAACAGAGGCCTATAGAGGTGAGGGAGCATCTTATTATTATGCGCCTCCTTCAGATTATATAGAAATTAAAAACCATGAAAAAGTTGAAGAATTTTTTATTAAGGAGAAATCTCCATATACTAAGGGAAAAGTCTGGACCGCAGACGTGATGCTTCGTGAGACTCGCGGACTTGTCTCAAAGAGAAAGTCGGACGGATGCATAGCAGTAGAAATGGAACTAGCAGGCGTACAAGCAGCGTGTGATTTTTACGGATTTGAACTGTATAACTTCCTAGAAGCAGGAGATATATTAAATGAGAGTTCCTATGAAGTAGAAGGACTCCACAGTGCAAACCATGATCTTGGAAAATTGTACTTGGCTTTAAAATTTTTAAAAGAAATATAATGAGACTTTAAAAAGAAAATATAAGAGGATACTTACAGAATTCTTAACTTATAAATTAAAGACTTACGTAGGAGCGGAAGATAATGAAAACTTTGACCACAAAAGAAGAACTTGGACTAGTTGCCAAAGATGTTTTCTATGAAGCGGGAGATGACGAAGCATATAAACCTGTAACAATAAAAATTAATGAAGAATTAAAAACATTTTTAGAACAAACTAATGGTAGGCACGGAGTTGATAAAGAGTTTTTAATACCAAGTAATGCAACGTTAAATAATCTTCATGTAGTAAGACTTGAAGATATAAAACCTAAATCCGATTACTAAGAATGTGAACTATTGGTTCAATTCTTTACAGAAAAAAGAAATTTCAAAGCTCTGTTGGATTTAGAAGAAAAGATAAAGACACAAGCGGAAGGCTTAACCGATTTAGAAAAAATTGAATTTTTAAATAAATATATCACAGAGAATATAACTTACGACAAGGAACACAGATCGAGATCTGCCCTTGCCGCCACAATTACCCACAAAGGCACCTGTGTTGCATTTGCTCAGCTTTTTCTAATTTTAGGAGAAGCAATTGGTTTAAAAGTTGGTTGTATAAGTAGCGAGATAATGAAACATCGCTGGAACTATGTAAAAATCGGCGACGAAATCTACTACATCGACACAACTTTTAACGCAACAAATCCCATATCAAACAAACTTTTCTTCCAAACAAGCCCTATACATTTGGGAAAGGCTCCGGACCAAAGAATAGCGGTAAAACATATGAAATAGTGGCATCAGAAGAAGAAATTAGGAAGAACTATAAAGAAAATAAATGCAAAAAAATCAGACCTTGGTTGGGGTTAAGGGAAACAGCAAGCCTTTATAATAGCAAACATTATTGAAAGGACTCAAAAGTTATCCACACTGATCATTTAAGCAATGGGAGTAGTTCTTACAAAAATTTAAATAAATATTATAAGACTTTTGGGTTAGTTTCCAGGAAGTCTTTTTATTTAATTACAATTGGATTTGTTCTTTCTTGTTCCGATAAGTGATAATGTTCCGGTTACATCGATATTATTTCGGGAAGATGTTACAATATAAGTGATTAAAGAAAAAATTTTAAACTCATAGCAGGAGATATCCGATAAGTAGTAAAAGAATTGGAAAATAAATAAGACATCATCGTGGTAGACCCACCAAGAGCAGGAATAGAGAAAAGACAATCAAAAAAATCACAGAATTCGGCGTAGAAAACATCCTCTACATCTCCTGCAATGCAATGAAATTCGTAGAAGATATAAAGACATTTAGAGAATGTGGCTACATGGAAAGATCTGCCACGGCGTCGACCAATTCCCAAGGACAAAATATGATGATACCCTAGTAAGGAAGATTATCCAGAATGTTAGTGTTTATGATGAC
>CAMYBO010000061.1 GCA_947254045.1 uncultured Granulicatella sp.
AACATTTTATAGAAAAAATATCTTGTTTTTTCAGGAAATTTATAATAAACATAAAATGTGAATTTAATAACAATCTTGTTTTAAAAAGCAAAAAAAGATATAATGAGATTATAATCACATTGTTTATCTATCGGGAGGGTATAAAATGAAGAGTAATAAATTTATTTTTATAATTACGCTTTTATCAATGATTTTAATTTTAGTTGGATGTTCACCATCCAAAAATAGCGGTTCTTTTGAGGGAATAGGAACCGGAAAACACGGTGAAATTAAAGTAATGGTATCCATTAAAGATGCTAAAATTACAAAAATTGATATTACAAAACAAAATGAGAATAAAGTTTTAGCAGATAAAGTTTATAAAGAATTATCAAATAATATTATTTCAAAAAATTCTGCTGATATAGATATTGTCGCTGGAGCAACTGCAACAAGCGAGGGATATTTAGAAGCTGTTAAAGATGCTCTAAAAAAATCTGGCATAAACCTAGCAAGTGTAACAAATAAAACTAAAGACAGTGAAGAAATTCCCACAGAACAAACCTTTGATGTAGTAGTTGTTGGGTCTGGTGGTGCAGGATTTAGTGCAGCAATTGAAGCAAAGCAAGCAGGAAAATCAGTTGCTATCATTGAAAAACTACCAGCAGTTGGAGGTAATACTCTTATTTCAGGAGGAGAAATGAATGCTCCTGAAAACTGGGTACAAAAAAATCTAGGAATTACTGGAGATTCTGTTGAATCTTATTATGAAGATACTATGAAAGGTGGAGACCATGCTGCGAACCCTAGCCTAGTAAAAATTATGGCTGAAAATGCTTTAGAATCTGCTGAATGGTTAAAAGATGAGATTCATGTTGAATTTCTTTCAGACCAATTATTCCGTTTTGGAGGTCATAGTTATAAACGTGCTTTAATTCCTGTTGGGCATACAGGTGCGGAATTAATCTCCAAATTAAATGCTAAAGCTGATGAATTGAAAATTCCAATTTTCTTAAATGTAAAAGCTGAAAAATTGATAACTAATTCAGATGGCCGTGTAATTGGAGTAAAAGCAAACGATAAAAATAAAAAAGAATTAACATTCAATGCGAATAGTGCAGTAATTTTAACAACTGGTGGGTTTGGTTCTAATGTAGAAATGAGAACTAAATTTAATAAAGAATATGATTCTAGATATAAATCAACAGATTCAGTTGGAACTACAGGTGATGGAATTATTATGGCTCAAGAAGTTGGTGCTGCATTAAACAACATGGAGTATATTCAAACTTATCCAATTGCTAATCCAAAAACAGGAATGATTTCATTACTTGCTGATACAAGATTTGATGGTGCTATTTTAATCAATCAAGAAGGTAAACGATTTGTAGAAGAATTAGATCGTCGTGACGTAATTTCAAAAGCTATTTTAGCTCAAACAGGTGGATATACTTACCAACTTTGGAATGATGATATTGACGCAATTTCTAAAACAAAAGAAGCTCATAAATCTGAGTACGATGAATTAATTCGCGAAAAGTTATTAGTCAAAGCTGATACTTTAGAAGAAGCCGCAGCATTCTTTAATATTGATATTAATAACCTAAAAGATACAATTTCTAAAGTAAATATGTATGCAAAAGACAAAGATGATAAAGATTTTCACCATCGTGGCGGTTTAGTTTCTTTAGAAAATGGTCCTTATTATATTCAAAAAGCCGTTCCTTCTGTACACCATACTATGGGTGGTTTAGTCATAAATGAAAAAACAGAAGTATTGAATGAGAACGGCGAGGCAATTCCTGGATTGTATGCTGCTGGTGAGTTAACTGGTGTTATTCAAGGGAAAAATCGTTTGGGTGGAAATGCTATTACAGATATTATTACATTCGGTAGAATTGCAGGAAAACAAGTCAGAAAATAATATATTCATACAACATATTTAATATATCAAAAACAGCCGTTCCTAAATATAGTTTCGGCTGTTTTTTAGTTTCGGATTTATAATAAGTAAACACAAAAAGACTTCCCATAGTAGCTTAGGCATGAAACAGCACACTTTATGCTGCCGTCCTCCTGCTACTATAACAGGGAAGTCTATTTGTAATTTTATAAGATTCTTACAGCTCTCTTCGTCCTTCAATCGCTTTGAATAAAGTCATTTCATCTGCATATTCAATATCACTACCAACCGCAAGACCATGCGCTAGTCGTGTCACTTTAATTCCAGCTGGTTTAATTAAACGAGACAAATACATCGCTGTTGCTTCACCTTCTGCAGTTGCATTCGTCGCAATAATCACTTCTTCTACAGTAGGATCTTGAAGACGCTGAATAAGAGAAGCCACATTAATATCATCAGGTCCAGTCCCTTCCATTGGGGAAAGAACACCATGAAGAACATGGTACAAACCTTTATATTCCTTCATTCTCTCTAAACTCATCACATCTCGACTATCTTCAACGACTAATATTTTCGTTCTATCTCTAGAAGCATCTTGGCAAATCTCACAAGGATCTTCTTGCGTAATATTTCCACAAACAGAACACATCGTTAAATCTCGTTTACAACTAATGAGTGCATTGGCAAAATTCATCACTTCTTCTTCCGGCATTTCCATGCTAAAAAAAGCAAGACGAGCTGCTGTTTTTGCCCCGATTCCAGGCAGTTTCATATAACTATCCATTAATCGAGCAATTGGTTCTGGATATTGCATCCTCTCACCTCAACCCATTAAAATCCAGGGATATTTAATCCTCTAGTAAATTGTCCCATTGTTTGTTCATTTGCTTTTTCAGCTTGTTCTAACGCACGATTTGTTGCCATTAATACTAAATCTTGTAATAATTCAACATCATCTCCATCCACAGCTTCTGGTTTAATTGATACAGAAAGTACTTGACGTTTTCCATTCACTGTTACTTGTACTAAGTCACTTTGAGAGCTTCCTATATATTCTGTTTGGTTTAACTCCTCTTGAGCTTGTGCCATTTGTTTTTGTAATTTTTGCATTTGTTTCATCATGCCTTGCATATTTCCCATTCCACGCATGTTGATTCCTCCTTAATTGTTTTCTGTTTCTTCTGATATATGAACAATTTCTTCGCCAAACAAATCAATTGTATTTTGAACTAATTGTTCCACTTCATTTTTTTCTTCTTCATCAGTCGGTTGCTCTTCCATTTCTGTTGCATGAGTCACACCTTCTGCTTCTTGCTTTTCTTTCTTATCTCTTAAATAATCTTGTCGTATTTGTGCCCATTGTTCTCCTGTTGCGCTGACAAAATTTCCTGGGTATTGCGCTAACGTTTGACAATGACGAGCAATATCTTCATGAAGTTCTACACTTTCCTGTGCTCTTTGGCACAAAATTTCATAATCAAATTTTAAGACAAAGCCATTTGGACTGGCCGCTACAGGTTCGCTTGCTTTCAATAGCGCTCTTTGAGTAGTCGAAAGCATTTGTAATAAATCTCCCCACAATTCTCGAATAAAAATTAAATCTTTTCGAGTTGCAGCATCAAGTACTTTGTAAACTTCACCAATATTTGGCTTATACGTACTTGATTTTGCTTGTGGAGTGGAAGTCACTTTTTTAGGAACTGTTACTCCTTGCCCTTGTAATAATTGAGACATCTGTTGTTGCAAACTTTGTAACTGTTGTTCTAAATGCGAGACATATTCCTGATTAGCTTGGGATGCTTGTTGAGCTATTGCTACTACAGGTTGTGCCATTTTAATCGTAAAGACTTCCAAACTAATCGTTGGTTTTGTCGTAAATCGCATTTCTTGTTGCGTTTGATTTAAAGCATCCATAAAGCGATATAGAAAGGTTTCTTCGACTTCTTTTGCAAATGCTACAAAAGCTTCACTTCTTCCAATCATATCTCCTGTTTGTTTTGCTACTAATAAGTCTCTAGAAAATTCTAGCCATTCTTCAATTAAACGAGACGCTTCTTTTCCTAACAATAATAAGTCTTGCAATTGTAATAAAGCTGCTTGCGCTTGTTGCTGAGTCAATAATCGAACAAATTCAATCATTAAATCATCCGTTAAACTTCCAGAAACTTGAATGGCTTGTTCAAAACTCACTTTATCATCACTAAATGAAATGACTTGATCTAATAAACTTAACGCATCACGCATTCCACCATTAGCACAACGGGCAATGACACTTAGCGCTTCTTCTTCATACGCAATCTCTTCTTGTTCTAAAATATAACGAAGTCTTTGAATAATTTCATCATTCGTAATTCTTCTAAAATCAAACCGCTGTGTTCTTGAAATAATCGTCGCTGGAATTTTATGTGGTTCAGTTGTCGCTAATATAAAAATGACATTTTTAGGAGGCTCTTCCAATGTTTTTAATAAAGCATTGAATGCTCCTGTCGATAACATATGCACTTCATCGATTATATAAACTTTATACGTCGCTTGAGTTGGAGCATAACGAGCTTTGTCTCGAATATCACGAATTTCTTCTACCCCATTATTACTCGCCGCATCGATTTCAATAACGTCCCCAATGGTTCCTTCTGTAATACCTTTACATAATAAACAGTCATTACAAGGTTCTCCATCTTTAGGATTTAAACAGTTAATAGCTTTCGCAAAAATTTTTGCCGCACTTGTCTTCCCAGTTCCTCTTGGACCTGTAAATAAGTACGCATGACTCGTTTTATGATGGATAATTGCATTTTTCAACGTTTTCGTAACTGCAGTTTGTCCCACCATATCTTCAAACTTTTGCGGTCGCCATTTTCGGTATAACGCTTGATAAGCCATCGGTCTTCTCCTTTTGACTTTATACTAAGAAAACACAACGCTACAATCGTAGGTTATGTTTTCTATCTTTTACTATTTTACATTTTTTTATGACATTTGACTACCGGAATGTTCCAAAAACAGACATTGGTGCTTTAGAGTTTGCAATAAAACTTGTTACCTCAGGAATCGTTAAAATATTCAAGCGATGTTTAGCACGTGTACAAGTTGTATAAAACATAAATCGTTCTTTCATCGTTGCATAGCGATCTTTCGTAGCTTGCCAAACAAATACTTGGTCAAACTCTAACCCTTTAGCAACTTCAATCGTCGTCACTACTAATCGACTACCTAATGATTCACTTGTATCTTCTAATAATTCAGCATCATACTCGACTAACTCTTTTTGTAAAGCTTTTGCTTCATCCATTGTACGGCAGAAAATAGCATTTGTATGATAACATTCAGGAGTTTCTTCGACTAATTTCTTCAATCGTTCAATGGAAGGTTCTTCATCGACAAATACTCCAACTTCTTCACCCGTACGTGGGAAGACATTTTTATCTAATTCCCAGCCTAAAATACCATTGGCAAAACGAGTAATTTGCGCGGTACAACGGTAACTAATTTCTAATGAACGATGCTCTAATACACGTTCTTTGAAAAAGGCTGCTACTAATTCTGGATGACGTTCTTCTAATGAGAAAATCGTTGTAGCTGTTGAGAATGATTGGAATGTATCTCCTACTACTGTAAATTTCGCGCGGAAATAATAATTGGATAAAGCTGCCATAAATAATAATGATACATCTTGAACTTCATCGATGAACAAGTGAGTATATCCTTGATAATCACGGATTGGAGCAATCATTGTTGCTACGTAAAGTAACACTCTTACTCCTTCTGCTGTTACTTGAAGACGTCCTTCCCCTGTATCTTTTAAAGGTAATTGGGCATTATCTACTTTTCCTAATTCTTCTCTGCACTGTTTAGCTAGTGGCATCCAGTCTTGTAAATGTTTTGCAAAATTCACAAAAGCAAACATTTCTACTTGTTGTTCTGCTTCGAATGCTTGTTTTTCAAACACTCGTTGTCCTAGCATTTGATAATATTCTGTTTCACTATTAAATTCTTCATTTTTCATCAACACTTCAATTTGCATTGATGACATATCTTCGTAGACACGTTTAGCAACATCAGAAACATAGAAACGATTGAAACGGCGTTTTAAGTTCTTTTCTAACACTTCCTGAATTTGAACCAATTGTTGATATAATGTCAATTTAGGATTTACTTGTTCAATAATTTTTTGATAATCTTTTTCACCAAAAATTCTAAATCCTTTAATTGAAATCGGACGAAAATGTAAATTCGCTACTGATAAAGCAGGCAATTGTTCGGTAATAAGTGCTGCCCACTCGCTATCTGTTAAATACGCTCTTCTTGTTTTAGTCGGTACTAACATCGTTGTTTTATTTAAGAAAAATTTCTTAAATAATTCAACCGTATGTTGCGCTAATGTTTGTTGATATAATTCACTACCTGTTAAATTCGGAATAACGTGAGAAATATATTTTGCAAACAATTGGTTACGTGATAATAACAACATATCATTATGATTTTGATCTTTTGATTGATACATCAAATATGCAATACGTTGTAATAAAATCGTTGTTTTCCCACTACCTGCACAACCATTAACGATTAACCAGTCTTTTTGTTTATGACGAATAATTTCATTTTGTTCCTTTTGAATCGTTGCGGTAATTCCTTCTAAATGTCCATCACGATTCGTAGGTGCACTTAATGTTTCCATTAATAATGATTCTTCATTTTCTACATCATAAACCGATTGAATTTTCCCTTTTTTAATCACAATATCACGTTTTAAAAAGGCTTGACCATGTTGAATTCCTGAAGGAGTTTGGTATGTTAAATCTCCTAACGTTCCTTCATAAAATAAACTCGCAATTGGCGCACGCCAATCATATACTTGCACTTGTTTCTCTTCATCAAAAAATGTTGATGAACCAATATACATTTTTTCAACTTCTGGTTCACCTTCAAATTGAACATCAATTCTTCCAAAATAAGGAGATTCTTTTTGATTTTCTAATTGATGAATTGAAAAATCAATAAAATCTTGACGTTGTTGATCTAAATTTTCATCGTTTAGTCTTTGTTTTTCAGATTGTATTTTTGCATCAAATTTTGATTGAACTTCTACTAAGTGCTTTTCTTCTTCTTTGAACCCTTTATTTTTCACTAGAGAGCTCCTCCATCTATCCCAAAATACTTACTTATAAAAACAGACTGGAACACTAGCCCCAGCCTGTAATTTCTTCTATGTACATACAGCACATAACGAACGATACTTATAGCTGCTTCCTTCCGGACCTGACTCGATTCATATGTTCGCTATTGCCATATGGCCTAACGGCAGATACTATTATACTTTATTTTCCTGAAAATTGCAACAGTGCAAAGAAAATAGTTTTTACGGTATTCTAAGAAACACAAACATTTGTGACACGAACCAATGTCAATACAACTTGTGGGACATATTTAATGTCGATTTGTACTTTTTCTCCTGGATAAGTAGTTGGTATTGGAG
>CAMYBO010000062.1 GCA_947254045.1 uncultured Granulicatella sp.
TGATAGTCCTCTGGATGCTTTGGCATACGATGAGATATTTCTATGAAACTCATTTGTCTTTCTTTTAATAAGTCTCGAATAAAAGTAGTTGTTTCTTCATCAACTGCAGAAGAAAATTCTTCTATTAATAACATTTCATAAGAACGAAGCAGTAATCGTACTAAACATAATCGGGCTTTTTCTCCTCCAGATAAATTGTCAACTAAATTTACAGTTTCATCCATTAAATCATATCGTTCAAGTAAATAAGACAAATGCACTTCTTTTAGAACATTCTCCATCTGTTCTACAGAATATTCTTCACCAAGTGTTAGATTAAACGCTAATGAATTCATGAAAATATTAGACTCTTGCATAAAGTAACCAATCTTAGCTTTTTGAAAGGCATTATTCGTTTCGGATACTTCGACTCCTGCAAATCTTATTTTCCCAACTTGTGGATGGATTTCCCCATAAATACAATCTAATAAAGTTGTTTTTCCACTTCCTGAAGGCCCCATTAATAAAATTCGGTCTCCTTTATTCATCATAAAGTGTAACTCATTCAAAATCGTATGTTCTTTTACTTTCAAATGAATATTCGTTAATTGAATCGGAAAAACATCTGTAACAAGTACTTGTTCCTCCTTCATCGGTTCAAATTCTAAGTATTTGTTCATTCGTTGAACCATTGGAATTGTTGTATTCATTTTTTGATAAAAATCCATCGCATTTAATAATGGACTAATGATACGATCACTTGCTAAATAAATCGCCATGACAACGGATAATTTCAAATTGCCTTGAATAGAAAAATAAACTCCAATTGCCAACGGAAGAAAAGAACTAATTCCGGATACTAAATTCGCTAATATTTTTGAAAGAAAACGCAAAAAGTCAATTACGAAAAAAACATCTCATAAATGCTCCTTCCACATTTACAAGATGTTTTTGAAATTAATTATTATTGTTATTATCTAAGAAATAAATCAAAGTTTGTAATTCATTTGTTAAGTCAACGTTTTGAACACGAATATGATCCGGTGCAGTTAAACGAAGCGGTGTGAAGTTTAAAATTCCATATACATTTGCTTCCACTAATAAATTAGCAGTTTCTTGAGCAACTTCTTGAGGAACTGTTAAAATCGCCACTTGAATTTGTTGCACACGAAGTTGTTCTACTAAATCATTCATAGAATAAACTGGAACTCCACTCACAATTTTTCCTACCATATTTTCATCTACTTCAAACGCTGCACTAATTCTTACATGATTACTTTGGTGGAAATTATAGTTTAATAAAGCTTGCCCTAAATTTCCTACTCCAACTAAAGCAACATTTGTTAAACGATCATGATTTAATTGTTGACTGAAGAAGTCTAATAAATACTCCACATCATAACCATATCCACGTTTTCCTAACGCTCCAAAATATGAGAAGTCACGACGGATTGTCGCACTATCTACTTTTACGGCATCACTTAATTCTGTTGATGAAATACGACGTTTTCCTGCATCATGTAAAAATCTTAAATAACGGTGATAAATTGCTAAGCGCTTTGCGGTAGCTTTTGGAATTTCAACTTTTTTCATTTTCAATCTCCTTTATATCAAATTTCATAAATATTCTAGCATAAGTTTTATAAAATTCACAAACGATATGCTTGTTTTTACATAAAAATATTATATTTGTACATTTTATTCTACATATTCCTTATAATGTACATTTCTCAAGAATATTGTAATTTTTTCTCAATCTTACATCTATATTAAGAACATTAAAAACTTTTGTCCTCATTATATGTATGATAGAATAAAATTGAAACTGCATAGAAAGAGGATTATGACATGATTTTATTACAAGGCCAAGGGCTAGCTAGACATTTTGGCCCAGATGTACTATTTGAAAATATTTCCCTTGAAGTTCAAGAACGTTCTCGTATTGCATTAGTAGGAAGAAACGGAACAGGAAAATCAACATTATTAAAAATTTTAGCCGGAATTGAAGAACCTAGTTTAGGAATGGTCAGTAAGAAAAAAGACCTTTCGATTGGCTACTTAGATCAATATGCTTCCGTTGATTCTGAAAATACGATTTGGGAAGAAATGATTGAATTATTTAAAGGAGTCGAAGATCTAAAAAAAGAAGCACTTTTAATAGCTGATAAATTAGGAAGTCCAGACGTATTAGCCAATGAATCACTCTATCAACAAACATTAGCTCGATATGATGATTTACAAGAACAATTAAATAAAATGAGTGCCTATGGATATGAAGGAGAAATCCGCTCTGTCTTACATGGATTCCAATTTTATCCTGAAGATTATGATAAAACGATTCAACAATTATCCGGTGGACAAAGAACTCGTTTAGCATTAGCAAAAATTTTATTAGAAAAACATGATGTCTTAATTTTAGATGAACCTACGAACCACTTAGATATTGAGACATTAACATGGTTAGAAGACTATTTAAAATCTTCACCCATATCACTACTAATTGTCAGCCATGACCAATACTTTTTAGATAAAGTTTGTCAAGAAGTGTATGAAATTCATCATCACACTTGCGAATATTATAAAGGCAATTATTCATACTATGTTACGGAACGTGAAAATCGCTTCTTACTACAACAAAAAGCCTATGAAAAACAACAAGAGAAAATTCAAAAATTAGAAGAATTTGTTGCGAAAAATATTGTTCGTGCCTCTACTACGAAACGAGCACAGTCACGTAGAAAACAATTAGAAAAAATGGAACGAATTGAAAAACCACAGTCAGATTCAAGATCCGCTCGTTTTTCATTTTCTGTTCAAAAAGAATCTGGAAATCAAGTGTTAAATGTGCAAGATGCTTATATTGGCTATGACGGACAAACGCTAGCGGGTCCAATCAATTTAAACATTAGAAAACAAGAAGCGATTGCGATTGTTGGTCCAAATGGAATTGGTAAATCAACATTTTTAAAATCTCTAACACAAGAAATTCCATGGATTTCTGGAGAAAGTTCATTAGGGGCTAATGTTCAAGTCGGTTACTATGATCAAAATTTAAGTGGATTAAACTCTAAAATAACTGTTTTAGAAGAGCTATGGAGCCGACATACAACGATGCCTGAAAAAGATATTCGTACGCTTTTAGGAAGCTTCCTATTTTCAGGAAAAGATGTAGAAAAATCAACTGCCCAATTAAGTGGGGGAGAAAAAGCAAGACTTGCTTTAGCAAAACTTTCATTAGAACATGATAATTTCTTATTACTCGACGAACCTACCAACCACTTAGATATCGATAGTAAGGAAGTTCTTGAACAAGCTCTCATTGAATATGATGGAACGATTTGCTTTGTTTCACACGACCGTTATTTCATTAACCAAGTGGCAACGTCTATTTTAGAAATCACTCCTGAAGGAAGTACCTTATATTTAGGAGATTACGATTATTATATTGAAAAGAAACAAGAGCTTGAAGCTTTAAAACAAGAAGAAGCCACTCCTGTTGTTCAAGAAAAAGTAGCTTTAACCGATACAAAGAAAAATTACTTAAGCTCAAAAGAAGAACAAAAACAACTTCGTACTCTGACAAGACAAGTAGAACAACTAGAAGAAAAACTGCATCAAATCGAACAAGAAATTTCTTCTGTTCACGAAGAATTAACATTAGAAGAAGTTTATACGAACCCTACTCGTTCAGCGGAGCTACAACAAACTCTACAAACTTTAAATGAATCATTAGAAGAAGTAATGCTGGAATGGGAAGAAGCAAGTTTAGCTTTAGAAGAATTCCAATCTTAATAACTTTTATCAAACAAAAATCAAAAGACTTTTCCTCGTAGCTTAGGACATGTGCTGCTACTGAAGAAAAGTCTTTTTTACTCTTACTCATTCATAAATTGGCTTTGATAAAGATGTTGGTAGAACCCTTGCTGAGCAATCAGTTCTTCATGTGTTCCTTGTTCAATGACTTGCCCATCTTTCAACACTAATATTTTATCTGCATTTTGAATCGTTGAAAGTCTGTGAGCTACAATGAAACTTGTTTTTCCTTCCATTAATGTTTGGAAAGCTAGTTGAATTTTCAACTCTGTTCTTGTATCAACGGAAGAAGTCGCTTCATCAAGAATAAGCATCGATGGCTGGCTTAGCATGACTCTAGCAATGGATAAGAGTTGTCGCTGTCCTTGTGAGAAGTCTTCTCCTTGTCGTTGAAGAGGTGTTTCTAATCCTTGAGGTAGCTTTTCAATCATTTTATCTAATTGGCATTGGATTAATACTTGTTGAATTTCTTCGTCAGTTGCATTTGGATTTCCTAATAGTAAATTCTCTCGAATGGTCCCCGACTGCAACCATGTTTCTTGTAATACCATTCCGAACAATTGTCTCAATTGCTGTCTACTCATGTCTTTTATTGAAATACCATCAATGAAAATATTCCCTTTATCGACTTCATAAAATCGCATTAATAAATTAATAAGTGTACTCTTACCACTTCCAGTTGGTCCTACAATCGCAATTTTCTCTCCAGGGTTAACCTCTAAAGAAAAATTCTCAATGAGTGATTGATCTTTTTGATAAGAAAATGACACATTTTCAAAGAGGACTTCCCCTTTAATCATTTCTGGCAATTGGATTTCTGTTTCTTCTTCAGATTCAACTGTTTCTTCCATCAATTTAAATACACGACTTGCACACGCAATTGAATTTTGAAACTCAGTCATCACACCTGAAATTTCATTAAAAGGTTTTGTATACTGATTCGCATACGTTAAAAATGCTGCCAATTGTCCAATACTTAGTTGAGCTTTCAATACAAAAAATGCTCCCACTAATCCTACTACTGTATACACTAAGCTGTTTACAAAGCGAGTTGCTGGATTCGTAATCGAAGAATAGAAAATAGCTTTTAAGGATCGGTCTGCTAACTTTTCGTTCATTTCATCAAAAGTTTCTAATACATTTTTTTCTTGACTATACGCTTGAACTACTTTTATTCCAGTAATCGTTTCATGAGTAAAAGCTGTTTGTTCGGCTCTTAATATTGATTGATCATGAAATAAGTCGTATGTTTTTTTAGCGATAAAGGATGCAACGACAAATGAAATAGGCGTTAAAAGAAGAACTACTACTGTCATTGTCAGTTGAATACTAAACATCCAAAATAATGTACTTATAATCGTTAAGATTCCTGTAAATAATTGAGAAAATCCTAATAACAATCCATCTGCCATTTGTTCTGTATCCGAAATAACAATACTTTGAAGGGAACCATGTGCTTTTAAATCTAAGTAACTTAAGGGCATTTCAGATAAATGAATAAAGACATCATCTCTTAATGACTTCACCATGCCATAAGCAATATGATTATGACACAAACTCATCACATATTGACTCACCATACTGATTAATGCTAGCACTAAAATCCATAATAAACCATTTGTGACAATAGAAAATTGTACTTCTCCAACTCCTATCATCGCATCAATTGTTTGACCGATGACTTTTGGAATCCATACACTAGATAACACACTCACCATTGCTAAAAATAGAGAAAATAGTAAAAGAAAACCATATGGTTTTAAATACGGAAATAATTTTTTATACACTTCCATTTTTTCATGCTTCATACTACTGTTCCTCCTTCTGAATTTGTGAGGCAGTTATTTCTTGATAAATCGCATTTGTTTCTAGTAACTCTTCATGAGTTCCAATTCCTACGATTTTTCCTTTTTCCATCACAATAATTTGATGAGCTTGCATCACTGAAGCCGCCCTTTGAGAAACAATAATGGTTGTTGGTTTAAACGGAGCTTTTGAAATGGCCTTTCTTAAGGCTGCATCCGTTGCATAATCTAAAGCAGAAAAACTATCATCTAATATTAAAATTTCTGGTTTTCTAACCATTGCCCGAGCAATCGTCAAGCGTTGTATTTGTCCACCTGATAGATTTCTTCCTTCTTGTTTCAATACATACTCTAATTGATTTGGTTTTTGCTCAACCATTTCTTTTGCTTGGGCAATTTCTAATGCTTCATATAATTCTTGAGTTGTAGCATCTGATTTTCCCCATCTTAAATTTTCAGCAATCGTTCCTCTAAATAAAGCTGCCTTTTGAGGAACAATCCCTATTTTTTGTCTTAATTCTTCTGTTGGAATCATTTCTATGGGTTGCCCATTTATACGAATCGTTCCACTTGTTGGAAGATAAAATTTTGGAATCAGTGAAATTAGTGAAGTTTTCCCACTTCCTGTTCCACCAATAATGCCTAAAGTTTCGCCTTTTTTTAGAGAGAAGGTTAAGTTTTCTAACACTTCATGACTATCTCCTTCATATTTAAGCGAAACATTTTCAAATGAAAGTAAAATATCTATCTCTTCTTTTGAAGATAATCTGTCCATTTTTTCTACAAATTCATTAGGTTGTTCAATCGTCAATATCGCTTCAATTCTCTTAGCACTTGCAATAGAACGTGTCACTTGAATCGTTAGATTTGCTAATTTAATAAGCTCTAATAAAATTTGCGACATATAATTTACTAAGGCTATCATTTGTCCCTTTGTTAAGATTCCTGTATCAATTTGTACCGCTCCTAATTGTAATAACACAATAATCGCAATATTAATAATAATCATTGTAATAGGATTTGTTAAACTCGATAGATGACTCACGAATTTTTGCTGATTCGCTAATTCCTCTGTCTCAGTTTGAAAAGTATTTTGTTCGATTTCTACTCGATTAAACGCACGAAGAACTCTCACTCCTGTTAAATTCTCCATTGTTTTTTGAGTAATACGATCCATTCCTTCTTGAACTTTTATAAATAAAGGAATTGTTTTTAATAAAATGGCATAAATAATCATCGCTAAAACTGGAATTGTCACAACAAATATCCAAGCTGCTTGTACATTTACAATAAATGCCATCAGCATTGCCCCAAAAACTACAAATGGGGAACGAAGTAATAGTCGTAAAAATAAATTCCAACCTGTTTGAACTTGTTGAATATCACTGGTCATTTTTGTAATAAGTGAATCTGTTCCAAGGTGATCAATCGTTGAAAAATTCATTTCCGTGATTTTTTCTAATAAAGCATAGCGTAATTTCTTAGCAAAGCCAGTCGCTGATTTAGCGGCAAAATACTGCGCAGTAATCGAAACAACTAAACCAATCACCGCAAGAAGAATTAACAAACCGCACATCGTTACAATATAAGATGGACGATTTTGAGCAATTCCAACATCCATTAATTGCGCCATCACTAAAGGCACGAACAATTCAAAACTAGCTTCTAACAATTTAAATAAAGGTGCTAGCAAACTTTCTTTTTTATAATAGCTAGCATATTTCCATAC
>CAMYBO010000063.1 GCA_947254045.1 uncultured Granulicatella sp.
TACACCTGTGTTAGGTCGTCGGCAGCGTCAGATGTGTATAAGAGACAGCATTCATCCTTCAACAGCGACAGTTCAGGCGAATGGAAATCCAATTGAGAAGAAAGTTAGTTCATTAATTAATCAACAAAAGGTTAACAAATCAGAAAATAAGGGGGAAAAAGAGATGAAAGAAATTTATTTAGCAGGTGGCTGTTTCTGGGGCTTAGAAGAATATTTTTCAAGAATTAATGGAGTAGAAGATGCAGTTAGTGGGTATGCAAATGGAAAAGTAGAAACAACAAACTACCAATTAATTCATGATACAGATCATGCAGAAACAGTAAAAATTACTTATGATGCAAAAGTCGTATCTCTTCGCGAAATTTTATTATATTACTTTAGAGTGATTGATCCACTATCAGTCAATAAACAAGGAAATGATGTAGGTCGTCAATATCGAACAGGAATTTATTATCAAAATGATGATGATAAAGAAATTATTGAGCAAGTAGTAGCAGAAAAAGAAGAACAACTAGGGAAAAAAGTAGCAGTTGAACGAGAAAATCTTAGAAACTTTGTTGTTGCAGAAGATTATCATCAAGATTATTTAAAGAAACATCCAAATGGCTATTGTCATATTGATGTGAATAAAGCAAATGATCCAGCGGTTGATCCTAATTTATTCCCATTACCAGATGAAGAAACATTGAAAAATACACTTACAAAAGAACAATATGCAGTTACTAGAGAAAATCGTACAGAAATGGCTTTTTCTAATGAGTATTGGGACAATCATGAAGCAGGTATTTATGTGGATGTAGCCACTGGTGAACCACTTTTCTCTTCAAAAGATAAATTTGATTCTGGTTGTGGTTGGCCAAGTTTTACAAAACCTATTTCTTCAGAAGTAGTGACTTATAAGGAAGATACAAGTTTTAATATGAAACGAATTGAAGTTCGTAGTCGTATTGCTAATTCTCATTTAGGACATGTATTTGATGATGGCCCTCAAGATAAAGGTGGATTACGTTTCTGCATTAATAGTGCTGCTATTCGTTTTATTCCGTTAGCAGATATGGAAGAAAAAGGCTATGGATTTTTGGTTGATTTTGTAAAATAATATTTTGAATAAGACTTTAGCTGTTGTAGCAGGGAACGGTAGCAAACCTTCGGAACAGCAAGTCTTTTTTGGTTAGGAGCATATATATGAGAGGGCGTAGTGAATAAAGTGAAGTATTTTCTCTTTATTCACTCTTTCGGTTAATTTTTTGAAGAAGGCGGAGTATAATGGAAATAGGAGGGATGAGAATGTATTCACTGTTAATAGTCGAAGATGAATCTCTTGTTAGAAGAGGACTAACTTCACTCATCGATTACAAACAATTGGGAATTTCTGATGTACGAGAAGCAGAAAATGGCAAACAAGCTTGGGAAATGATTCAACATCAACAACCCGACATCTTACTAACAGATATCAATATGCCACAAATGGACGGCATTACACTAGCTCAACAAGTTAAATTACACTATCCACATACACATATCGTATTTCTAACAGGATATGATTACGTTGATTACCTATTATCTGCATTAAAATTAGGAGCAGACGATTATTTACTAAAACCTATTTCTAAAAAAGAAATTGAAGCCTTTTTTGTCACGGTCGTTGGTAAATTAGAAAAAGAACGAAAAGAAAACCAAATTCACCAAGTAGATATCGTTTCAGAAGAAACAGAAATTGAAAAACTTATTCATAGCCAATTAGATAATCCTGAACTTTCTCTTATAAAAGTAGCAGAGCAATTAGGTTTTACTCCAAATTATGTCAGTGTCTTAATTAAGAAAAAGCTAGGAATGACATTTCAAGATTATGTCATTACTCAACGAATGAATAAAGCAAAAGTACTATTATTATCTACATCCATGAAAATTTATGAAGTAGCTTTAGCAGTAGGAATGGAAGATGTGAATTATTTTTCAGTTCGATTTAAGCAAATTGTTGGAGTAACACCCAAACAATTTCAAAAGGGAGTAGAATCATGAAGAAAAATTCCTTGTTTATCAAATTAACCACCTATTTATTAGGAATGCTATTTTTGATTTTAATTCTTGTTGGAAGTGTTTTTTATTGGAAAAGTAGTGAATTATTTAAAGAGAACGTATCTGGGCAAACGACTGCTAGAATTGATACAAGTGCTCGATATATTGAACAGTATGTTTCTCAATTAAAGTATACAGTTAACGCCATTGCTAATGAAATAGAAGTTATTCAATTTGCCCAAGGACAAGAAAATAATTCGCAAATAAGTATTCGAAATTGGTTAGAGGCTTTTATGGAAAGCAATGAACACTTTGTTTCAATGACGATTGTAACAAAAGATGGAAGAATCATTTCAAGTGATCAGAATTTACAATCTGCCAATTCGAATGAATTAATGATGCAAGAATGGTATCAACAAGCGATTGACTTGTCTCACAACCCAGTCTTATTACCAAGTCGCTTGCAAAATGATAAATATGTATTATCTATTAGCCAAGAAATTTTGTCAAAGGCAAATGAAAGTTTAGGAGTCGTTCGATTTGATATCGATTCTCACGCTCTTGAAAATTATATTAAAGAACTTTCTCTTGGACGGGATGGATATGCGTTTGTGATTAATACAGAGGGAAAAATCATTTATCATCCTGATAACGAAGTCTTTCAATCTGTTGATAAGCAAATGTCTGCAGAAGATATTGCTAAAAGTCCAATGGATTCTATGATTGGGAAAAACTTTTTTGTACACAAAACTTCTATTGATAATTGTAATTGGGTATTAGTAGGAGTTAGTACTTTTTCACAGTGGGAACAGTTATCGAAGCAGTTATTTATGATTGTTTTTAGTATTGCGATTTTATGTTTTATTGGCTGTTCAATTGGAATGGTTATTATTTTGAGACATCATTTATCTCCTATTCAACACTTGGAAGAGACCATGCAGGAAGTTGAAAAAGGGAAAACTGATTTACGAGCGATTCCAAATGGTGCTAGTGAATTTCAACAATTAGCGCATCATTTTAATCATATGCTAAATCACTTAGAACAATTAATGATGGAAGCTAGAGAGCAAGAGCAATTGGCAAGAGTTTATGAATTAAAGGCTTTATCGAGTCAAATTAATCCACATTTTCTTTATAATACATTGGATACCATTATTTGGATGGCGGAGTTCCAAGATACAAATCGAGTTGTGTCTATTACTAAAGCACTCGCAACATATTTTAGATTAGCTTTAAATGGAGGAGAAGATTTAATCCCTCTTACAAAAGAAGTGGATCATGTAAGACAATATTTGTATATTCAGCAACAACGATATGAAGAAAAATTATCTTATGAGATTCAAGTGGATGAAAATATTCCAGATAGTTTATTACCTAAATTAGTACTTCAACCATTAGTAGAAAATGCTATTTATCATGGCATTAAGGAAATTAATCGCCCAGGAAAAATACAATTGACGGTTCAGTACCAATCTCCTTATATTAAAATTACGATTGAAGATAATGGAGTAGGATTAAAGAAACAAGGTACTTCCAATAAAGCATTAGGTGGAGTTGGAATTAAAAATGTAAAAGAGCGATTAGCGTTATATTTTGGAGAAGAGTTTAAAATGGAATTTGATTCAGTAGAAAATTCTTATACAAAAGTATGCTTAACGATTCCTATTTCTAATTAGGTGAATGATATAATTGATAAAGAGATAAAACTGACTTTAGCAATTAAATTATTAGAAGCACATATGTTTATTATAATAAGATATCGGTTTAAAGAGGTTTGGCAAAAAGTTGCGGTTATGATTCACTTGTCTTGTTTTTAGTACAAAGTTATGGTATATTACTGTCAGATTAGAAGTCATCGAAGGTACAGAAATGTATAACTAGATGACCTTTTTTGTATATTGGGATGGTATTTCATGGATGAAAATATATTTGAGTTAAATGATTTTAAAGAATATTTGCCTTTGAAAATAGATATTACTGATAAAAACACATTAATCTATAATCCAACATTAGCATACCATTTCCTTAGAATCGACCGAGTGAATAAAGAGAAAATACTTCCATAGTAACAGGTCCCATAGTAACCATGGGATTGTTACTATTGAAAGGAAAATTCGAGACCAAAGCTCGAATTTTAGGCATGAAACTCGCAAGGTAAGGCATGCTACCGTCTTTTGTTATTATAACAAAAAGTAGTTTCTCTTTATTCACCTTATAGTTTGACGGTCTAGTATCATTTCCCTTATAGAAAAATTACGAATAAAGATACAAAGGAGAAATTATGAAAGTCATTGTAGTAGGTGGAGGAACAAGCGGACTAATGGCAAGCGTAAGTGCGGCATTAGCAGGTGCAGAAGTAATTTTACTAGATAAAAATCCAAGCTTAGGACGAAAATTATTATTAACAGGCGGAACACGTTGTAACGTAACAAACATCCGCTCAAGAGACGAAATCATTAAACACATCCCAGGAAACGGACGCTTCTTACATAGCGCCTTTTCCCAATTTGATAACCAAGACATTATTGAATTTTTCCAAAGTCGAGGAGTTCAATTAAAAGAAGAAGACCATGGTAGAATGTTCCCAGTTTCTGATTCTTCTAAAACAATTCTAAATACATTTATCGAAGAAATTAAACGATTAGGCATTCAAGTGAGAACAAATGTAAAAGTTAAAACACTTCGACTAGAACATGGGCAGTTTTCAGCAGTGGAATTAGATAACGGAGAAAGAATCGAAGCGGATGCAGTTATTTTAGCACTAGGTGGAAAATCTTATCCAAAAACAGGTTCAACGGGAGATGGATACGGAATTGCTCGAAATGTAGGGCATACAATTACCCCTCTATTTGCGACAGAAGTGCCGCTAACAAGTAATGAAAGTTTCATTAAAGAAGGCGTATTACGAGCTCTTTCTTTAAGAAATGTTGCTTTAAGTGTATTGAATCAAAAAGGAAAAGCAGTCGTAACGCACCAAATGGACATGATTTTCACTCATTTTGGTATCAGCGGCCCAGCTGTATTACGTTGCTCAAGTTTTGTTCATCAAGTCCGACAAAAAGAGAATGTCTCAGAAGTGACGATGTCACTCAATATACAACCTGATTTAACAAAACAGGAATTATTAGAGAAATGGCAGGAGTGGAAAGAAAATAATCCACAAAAAACAGTGAAAACATCGTTAAAAGAATGGATGCCTGAACGATACGCCGAATTTTTACTTCAACAAATTGGACTGTCTTCTCAAAAAGTGATTGGTAAAATGACTGATCAAGAAGTGCAACAATTATTGAACTCTATTCAAGATTTTAGATTTACAGTTAATGGAAGTTTACCAATTGAAAAAGGTTTTGTAACGGGTGGGGGAGTTCAATTAAAAGAAGTGGATCCTAAAACATTAGAATCAAAAATTACTCAAGGAGTGTATTTCTGTGGAGAATTATTAGATATTCATGGATATACTGGGGGTTATAATATTACAGCAGCCTTTGTAACAGGATATGTTGCTGGATTACATGCTGCACAAGGTTGGTAAAAATATGAAAAGAGCATAGTTTCATCATAAAATCTTCATAATTAGAGACTATACTTTAATCATTCCTAAAGAATAATATTTACCTCCCAAAAGTAAATAAACTCTATCCTTTTTTCTCCGGCAAAAATTGCCGGAGTTTTTAATTTTTGTAACGAATTAAGGTTTGTTATGATATAATGACAACGAAACTGTTAAATGAATCGAGGTGTATCCCTTTCACAATGGTAAAACTAGGGGAAAGAATTGTTGAAAAAGGAATTCGTTTATTACCGTTAATGGACTTATCCCAAGTGGATACAAGTCTTGAAAGACCAATTCCAGAAGCAAAATCAAAATTAGAAATTATCGTTCATGCGATGGAAATCGGCATGGGAGTTTTAGGACATGTAGATATTTGCATTGAAGGTTATGTATACTCGTATGGAAATTATGATGAATTAGCTTGTATTTTAAATGGAGCTAGAGGCGAAGGTGTATTATTAAAAGCTCCAAGAGAAGATTATTTTAAATTTTGTAAGAGCCATTACCAAAAAACGCTGTATATTTATAGTTTAGAAGTAACTGATAAACAAATTCAATTAATTAAAAATCGTTTGGAAAAAGTATTGAAGGAATCATTTACTTGGTCACCTCCAGATGATGTTTGTTCGTTTAATCCTGTAAGTGAGAAGTTAGAAGAGATGTATGCCTATTTTATGGTGCAATGCATGCCTGTCACTTTTTATAAATTTAGAAAAACTCAATTTAAATTGTATACAATGTGGAGAAATAATTGTTTATTATTTGTAGATTATTTAGTTTCCGCATTAAAAATTGCTCCATTAAGAGCAAGACTGACAACATTTCCAAGTTTATACCAAGAACGCTTGGAGTCATTAAAAGAAAAACAACATTCCATTGTAACTGACTGTCAGATTTATTAAAGATATGAAAAATCCGTTAATCATTCCCGATTAACGGATTTTTCATTATCAATCGGCGTAATTGCCGCCTTCTACTCCAAAGTATTCTTCTAGTGTTTGTTTTGATGTGTAGATTTTTTCTGCGATATCGCCTACATATCTTATATGCCACGCTTCTGCTTGATAACCCGTAATGGCTTCTTTTCCTTCTTGGAATCTTACAATAAAGCCATATTCATGAGCATGACTATGCAACCATTCAATAGCTTTCTCATCTTGGGGATTTTCTCCTAATAATCCGCCAGCCCCATTTAAAATATCAAAAGCTAGTCCAGTTTGATGTTCACTATATCCTGGACGAGCAGAATAAGTATCTGCTGCTTCTTTTCCGTCTTTATTCACATAGTTTTGATAAAGCTGAGTTTGGTACTCATAGGAACGAAATCCACTGTATTGATTACTAATACTGAACCCCAAACCTTGCATTTTTTGAATCAGTTCTCTAACTTTTTCTCCTGCAATTGGATTTTCTCCTGGATTATAGTCAGCAGGAAGTTTATGTTTCTTGTTAACAACCATTTGAATGCCTAATGATAGATCTGCTTCTCCATTACTTTTTTTAGTCGTTACAGTAGTCTGTTCAGTTGTAGCAGTCGCTTGAGTCGTTTCTGTTTTGTTTTCTGTTGTTGTAGAGTGACAAGCAGTTAAAAATGCTAAACTTACCACTGCATAAATGAATTTTTTCATGATGATCCCCCTTTGTTCATAGTATTTATTGTAGCACAGATATTGAAATGAAAAAATGGTGGATTAAAA
>CAMYBO010000064.1 GCA_947254045.1 uncultured Granulicatella sp.
ATCCATAAATGGATCTAAATCTCCATCCATCACAGCACCAATATTCCCAGTTTCATGACCCGAACGCAAATCCTTCACTAATGAATACGGATGGAACACATAATTTCGAATTTGTGAACCCCAAGCAATATCTTTTTGTTCCCCACGAATCTCCGCTAACTCAGCAGCCTTCTTCTCTTCTTCTAATTGATATAATTTCGTTTTTAACATTGCCATCGCTTGGTCCTTATTTTTAAATTGCGAACGTTGCGCCTGACTTTGCGTTACAATTCCAGTTGGAATATGCGTAATACGAACAGCTGATGAAGTCTTATTAATATGTTGCCCACCAGCACCACTCGCACGATACACATCTATTTTTAAATCGTCCGGATTAATTTCAATATCAATATCCCCTTCTAATTGAGGCATAATATCAATGGAACAAAATGAAGTATGACGTTTTCCAGCCGCATCAAATGGAGAAATTCTCACTAAACGATGCACGCCTTTTTCGCTCTTTAAATAACCATAAGCATTTAACCCTTCAATAGATAAAGTCACAGACTTAATACCCGCTTCTTCTCCATCTTGATAATCAACTGTTTCGATACGGTATCCATGTTGTTCAGCCCATCTTGTATACATTCTTAACAACATACTTCCCCAGTCTTGCGATTCTGTTCCACCAGCACCTGGATGGATTTCTAAAATCGCACTACATTTATCATGAGGTCCACTTAGTAACATACTTAATTCATATTTTTCTAGCGCTTTTTCAACACTTTGAACATGTTCCACTAATTCAGCATGAATTTCTTCTTCTGGATCTTCCTTATACATTTCAAATAAAAGTTCTACTTCTTCTACTTGCAATTCTAATTGATGGAATGTATCGTACACAGCTTTTAATTCATTACTTTTTTGAATGACAGACTGAGCTTTTTCATTATCATCCCAAAATCCAGGTTCAGACATTTGCTGTTCATACGAAGCAATATCTTCTTCTAAATGATCTAAGTCAAAGAGACCCCCTATAACTTGTCATCTGAGTACTCATTTTTTCTAATGCATTTCTGATTTCACTAATTTCCATACCATTCTCCTATCTAATTGTAAAAAGTGCAACTAAAACAAACGTTATTATTTCACCGTTTGTAAGTATTCAACATAAACACCCAACCGAAAAATCAACCAGTCAGGCGAAAAAGGTGCTATTTTGAGTAGCACCTTGATTTTTTATAATACAACTTTTAAAGCACTCTCTTTGCAAAAATTATACAAAAAAATACCCCTATCCACAAGAGCAGATAGGGGAGTAGTCAAAATTATAAGCTTATATTCAATTAAAATTGGATTTTACCGTGTTCATCCACGATAATATTAGCTTTATCTAACATATACACCCCTCCTTTCGTTAAAAAAGTGTATAAAAAAACACTTAGCGTTAACTAAGTGTTTAGTAATCGTATTCCATATCTTTTTTTAACTTATCAAAGTTTTGTTTTGTTTCTTCATCAGTTAAATATCTCTTAGCACAAGGACCAAAACCAACATCATGAGGATTTTCAAGTATATCTTTAATAATCGCTTCATCCCCCTCGCTCGGTTTATTAGGAAAATCCATCCATTTATAAAACGAGTCTACAAGAATTTCTACTACAACGTGTCTGCTTTTCTTATCCACTAAGGCACATCTTCCATCTAATAAAGTTATTAAAACGCTAGTGTTATTATCATCTAATCCAATAATTTTATTCAATTTCAACAAATCGATCACCTTCTCTAACAAATAATTTTATTCCATATTTTTTTAAAGCTTTTACTTGGTTATCAGTTGGTTTTTCATCAGTAAAATGCATACTTGAAACATCACTTAGTACTACATCACCATGATACTGTGCTTCAATATATCTCACATCTAACATACTACTAAACTCCTCTGGAGTGTTAAATTTTTTAGATTTCAAAGAAGATATATAATAGTCGAAATCTTTACGGTTTACACTCAAAAGGTGAGGTGAATTAGGATTATCTGCTATAATCTCCTTATTAACTGATGGACCTAAACTATTGTTTATAGTAAAAGTCACTTTCCCATCCATTTTTTCTTTTGAAAAATGTACTATTACATCTCCGTATTGAGATACACCTCTTGAAAATGACTTGTTATATAAATAGTCTTGCATAGGGTCTTTATTGCCAAAATATCCATATTTTTCATAATGTTTTTTTCTCGTTATTTTACTTTTAACGCCAAACAAATTATTTGTGGCTTGTTTTCTATAACCTTCATGAATTGTTCCACCACTTGTTCCTGTTTCAAATTGATTCATAAACCTTTCTGACTCAATTAAACTATCGATATCTTTAAGCCTAAATCTCATTGCATAACTACTGTTATCAAACATATTTTTGAGTTTCTCACTAACAGCTTGTATTTCTTCAAATTCTAACTTACTTTTTACCTCTTTATTATACCACTCCTTTGCATAGTCATCAAAGTTTATTAGTGTTTTTTCTTTAAGATTCAACCCTTCAGAAATATTGTTGTAAAAATCAATTTCATCCATTTCTTTTTGATTAGAACGGCTATTTTTTGGGGTATAACCAACCTTACCAAGTAATCTATCCCCTTCACGTTCCCATTCATCAAATACATCATTCAGCGACTTATCGCTCGGAGCGACATTTGCTTTATGATCATTCATCAAAATATCAATATAAGGATTGTCGCTCTTTTCGCCATCTTTTGATTGATGACTTGGCATAATCGTTGAACGGCAACGAACATGAAATGGTGGTGCAGTTTGTCCTGCTTTATATTCTGAAATAGGATATATTTTCTTGTTTTCATGACGGCAAATATCAGAGGTTCTAGTGTCTAATACTGCAACTATTTCATAGTATTCTCCACCTAAATCTTTGATAGTATCTAGTGTAGCTAAATTATTGTAAAACGTTGTTTCTGTTCGTACTAACGTTTCTGCTTGGCTATAGGCTACTCCAGTTCTAAGTATCAACTCTTTAGACATTCTGTCTACTGACCATCCGCCGGTTAAACCTTGGTCTATCACTTTCTGAATAGAATTAAATGTTCTTCTACTTTGTCCCCAAATACGCTCTGAAAACTCTTGTCCACTCCAATTAGTAGCAAGTTTATTCTGTACGGCTTTTAGGTTCAGAATAGGCTTTTCAACTATTCCAAAGTCAGCTAGGTTCTTCATTTGTTGGATTTTACCTTTCACATAGACTTCAGATAGATTATTCACTACATTATCTGCTATTCCATCTTTACCGCCATATAGTTCAGCTGTTTTTCGTTCGATTTCAGCAAGTAACGCTTCTTTTCTACTGATTCTATGACGATAAGCCAATGCATCAAGAAGTGGTGTAGGTGTGTCTGGTTTCAAAGCCATCGCTCTAAATTTCTCTAGCGTTACTCCTTGAAATTCTTTCATTTCATTATCTCTCAAGTACCGTTTTGCTTCAGCATGACTCATTTTATGGTCTTTCGCATATCGAGCATAGAAAGTTTCAATCTCTGCAATCAAATCTTGCCTATAAGAAGCTAACTGCCTTCCAACGTTAGCCATGTATCTATCACTAATCACTTGAGCATTTTGTTCTTGCTATAACGCTCGTTGCAACCAGTACTTACTGACCATCTTCATCAACTACTTTCTTAAATGAATTTTGTTGATATTCCTCTAAATGCTCTTTCTTTTGTTTTTCTAATCGGTCTTCCACTTCTGGTTTGTACCATGGGTGCTGCTCTCTAATTGTAAAAAGGTAGGCTGGGCTTTTGCCCAGCCTACTTTTTATTATGCTTGTTCTGGTTCTTCAGTTGGACGATCATGCCCTTGAGCAATCACACTTCTAGCACCTTGCACTTGTTCACGTTGTAAATTTTGACGAATTTGAGATTTCATCAAGATACGAGTTACATCATAATCAATAGCTGCAATCATTTGTTGGAAACGATTGAACCCTTCTGTTTGATATTCAGTAAGTGGGTCGATTTGTGCATATCCACGTAAACCTACACCCTCACGTAATTGATCCATATCATCGATATGATCCGTCCATTTACGGTCAACTACACGTAAAATGACAACTTTTTCAAACTCAAGCATTTGAGACTCCCCATTTAATTGCTCTTGTTTTTCTTTGTAAACTTCCATTGCTTTTTCATTCAATAAACCTTCGATTTCTAAAGGAGTTTTACCTTTTAAGTCTGATAATGAAATGTCTTCTGGATGACAAATCGCATTTGCAGCAAAGTCTACTAAGCTTTCTAAATCCCAAGTTTTCTTTTCACCTAATGTGTGATTTTCTACCATACGGTGAATTGTTCTACGGATCATTGCTTTTGTTACTTTTTCTAATGAATTTTCTTCATTAATAATTTGTAATCTTTGTGAATAAATGATTTCACGTTGTTCACGCATGACTTCGTCATATTGTAATACGTTTTTACGTGTATCATAGTTATTTCCTTCTACACGTTTTTGAGAAGATTCTACTTGACGAGATAACATTTTACTTTGGATGAAGTTGTCATCTCCATTTTCGTCAATATTTAATCTTTCCCAGATTGCTTGCATTCTTTCTCCACCGAAACGTTTCATTAAGTCATCTTCTAATGATAGGTAGAATTGAGTCTCACCTGGGTCCCCTTGACGTCCAGAACGTCCACGTAATTGATTATCGATACGACGGCTTTCATGACGTTCTGTTCCGATAACGCATAATCCACCTAATTCTTTAACGCCTTTACCTAACTTAATGTCTGTTCCACGTCCTGCCATGTTTGTCGCAATTGTAACGGCACCACGTTGTCCCGCCATCATAACGATTTCTGCTTCTTTGAAGTGGTTTTTAGCGTTTAATACTTCATGAGGAATTCCTTCTTGATGAAGCATTTGTGATAATAGTTCACTTGTTTCAACCGCTACTGTACCAACAAGAATTGGTTGTCCTTTTGCATGACGTTCTTTAATATCACGTACTACCGCTTTGAATTTACTCTTCAACGATGGATAAATCACATCGTGATTATCAATACGTTGAACTGGACGGTTTGTTGGAATCGTAATAACGTTCATATTATAAATTTCACGGAATTCTTCTTCTTCTGTTTTAGCTGTCCCTGTCATCCCTGACAATTTACGATACATACGGAAGAAGTTTTGGTAAGTAATTGTCGCCATTGTTTTAGATTCATTTTCAACTTCTACACCTTCTTTAGCTTCAATTGCTTGGTGTAAACCATCTGAATAACGACGACCTTCCATAATACGACCTGTAAATCCATCTACGATTTTTACTTCTCCTTCATCTACTACATAATCGATATCTCGAATCATAATGTAGTTTGCACGCAATGCTTGATCAATATGGTGAACTAATGCTGAATTGTCCACATCATATAAGTTTGGTAAACGGAAAGTTTGTTCTGCTTTATTAATACCTTCGTCTGTTAATGAAATAGATTTAGAAGTTAAATCAATCGTATAATCTTCATCTTCTTTTAATGCTTTAACGAAGAAATCTGCACGTTGGTATAAAACTGTAGATTTTTCAGCTTGCCCTGAAATAATCAATGGTGTACGAGCTTCGTCAATTAAAATTGAGTCTGTTTCGTCAACTACCGCATAGTTTAACGGACGTTGTACCATTTGTGATTTATAAACGACCATGTTATCACGTAAGTAGTCAAATCCTAACTCACTATTTGTACTATATGTAATATCTGCATAATAAGCAGCACGTTTTTCTTCTGGAGTTTGACCTGTTAAGTTTACCCCTACACTTAAGCCTAAGAAATTATATAATTCTCCCATTTCTTTCGCATCACGTGTAGATAAGTATTCATTAACCGTTACTACGTGTACACCATCACCTGAAAGTGCATTTAAATATACAGGCATTGTCGCTGTTAAAGTTTTACCTTCACCTGTACGCATTTCAGCAATATTCCCGTTATGTAGAGTAATTCCTCCCATAATTTGAACTTTATACGGGAATAAACCTAATACACGTTTAGCACCCTCACGCACTAACGCGAACGCTTCTGGTAATAATTTATCTAATGATTCTCCTGAAGCATATCTTGCTTTAAATTCTTCTGTTTTCACAGGAAAGTCTGCATCACTTAATGCTTCCATTTTACTTTCCAGACTAATTACTTTATCCGCTAATTTTTCAAGTTTACGAACTTCGCGTTTGTTATTTTCAACTAATTGCTTTAAAAAATTTGCCATTCTCTGACTCCTTTATATTATTCTTTCCTAATCATCTGTATTGCAAAAGAGTATACCAATTGCATCTTATTCATTTTACCATCATTATTCAAAATAGAAAAGAAAAAAAGGCAGAGATGGAAAAATTTTTCCAACTCTACCTTAAAAAGAAGGATTTTTATACATTTGTTTCAATTAAGCCATATTTTCCATCTTTACGACGATATACAATATGCGTTTCATTTGTTTCTGCATCTTGGTAGATAAAGAAGTTATGTCCTAACATATTCATTTGTAAAACAGCTTCTTCGCTATCCATAGGTTTTAAATCTACACGTTTTGTACGTACAATTTCTAATACTGATTCATCTTCTTCAACTGGTTCTGGTACAACTGGTGCAACAGGAAGAGCAAATCCTTTTTCACGAGATTTACGATTAATTTTTGTTTTGTATTTACGAACTTGTCTTTCTAATTTATCAATCACTAAGTCAATACTACCATATAGGTCTCCAGAAGTTTCTTCTGCACGTAAGACTAAATAAGGAAGAGGTATTGTTACTTCAACTTTTGCTGTTTTTTCAGAATAAACCTTTAAGTTAACATGAACTGTTGCATTAGCAACATCGCCAAAGTATTTTTCTAATTTTGAAAGTTTCTTTTCAGCATAATTACGAATTGCTTCAGTAACTTCAATGTTTTCTCCGCGAATATTATATTTGAACATAATAATCTCCCCTTTCATCTGGCTATGCCAGACTGAAGAAATCTCTTAAGAACCACTCTTAAGAATCCCTTCTTTTGATTTCTTTCTACAGTTTTATTATAAACCTTTTTCTTATTTTTTACAACCGTTTACAATAACCTTTAGGA
>CAMYBO010000065.1 GCA_947254045.1 uncultured Granulicatella sp.
GTGTAAAATACAATGGATAAGGTATATATGATGGAAAATTTGGGATATTTCATTTAATGAGGGAATAGTTAGTGCCGCTACTGCACTCTACTGCATAAATACACACTTTCGGGACTTTAAAAATGTGTAAAAGTATTTATTATAAAATAAAGCTACCCACTAAATCATTTCAGTATATTTAAATCCTACTTCCATTAAATCCAACGTAGGGATATTTGTCCATTTCAATATCCAAACACTAGCAAAAATCATCGTAATCAATGCTGAAACTAAAAAAAGAAATTGTATTACTTTTCTGTTCACGGGTCAGTCTTTTATACTGTTGAATCATGCTCTTCCATTCTTCCTTCTTGATTTAACATGATACGATTATAGTATTATACGGAATGATTGCAAATCCCCTCATCCAGTCAAAGCTAGATGGATATAAGAGAGAAACAAAAATACGAATCCTTTCCTGTGTTATTTCATTTTTATTTTTGTTTATAAGAAATTACGTAAACCTTTTAGAATAGCTTCCACAAGCAGATTTACAAATTGACAAGTATTTCTTCCTTTGTTAGACTGCACACATTGGATATTTTTTTAAATCAAATGATTCTTCAAGTTAGAGTGATTTTTTATTATCCTATTCAAGAAAATCTCTTGTTTAACACTTTTAGAATTAGGTTTCTATACTTTCTAGTATCCAATTCTTGTTCTAACATTCGGTGGTATGATTGACAACCGAAATCTTTCAAAATGTCTTTCAGCAGTCTGCGGCACTGTCTCACCATAGAGAAAAGCCGCTTTTTTATTTCTTAAAATTCTTTTTCCTCACTGCAAAGCTTTTTATTTAAAATTCTCTTCCTTCCATAAATACAACCAAAAAAGTTAATTTCTATGCCGTATACAAAAAACTGTTGTACTTATTAGTGCAAACTATCCAAATAATAATCTTCAGTGGATTTTTAGCCACTACGTAGCCCATAACTTGCCTTTGTTGACTTGTCAATTTTAAAATGTACTAAACATTGGAAGGAAAATCAGGTTAAGTCTTCGTCTCTTCGGGTTGCAGTGCTATCCCTGAAACTTCGTTTTCTAAAGAACTGAAATTGCGATTGAACAATTCACTCCCAGTGTTAGATAGCTCTAGGAGCTTTTTCTTATATATTAACTATTAGGAAATTGTATTCTTTCAAGTAGTCATTCCATTCCATATTTCCTATTCTTATGCTAATTGTGGAAAGTTAAGAGTAACTTCACTTTGTTGAGTATTTTAGAATATTCTCATAATATTAAAAGCATTATATGACTTCCTCAAACCATTTCTTTACTCTAGACGTGGAAGCAATTCTTCATTCTTCTCATAACGCCCTTCATAGCTATAGCGACTATTAAGGGTATTTTTCTGCGCATCATAAATCAACCACATCTCAGTCGGATGTTCACGATTATATTCTTGGCAAACATCCTGCAATTTCTGCATATCTTCAGTTCCATATTTCAATAAAGCAAATGCCATATTATCAGAATCATCTACTTTTTTTGTCGCAACTTCATTAACTTTTTCCATTCCAATTACAATACCATTAATATTATAAAATGGTTTAAAACTATACAAACTGTCCGCTATTGCATAGATATATACTTTTTCTGCCTGATCTTGGACATATTCCATTGCTAATGAAATCATGCCAACTTGAACTTCCATAAATTTATCTTTAAAAGTCATTTTTTCACCTCTTTAATATCTGATTTATTCAACAAATATTTGTTATTTAAACCTAATTATACGGAAAAAAACTATCCTGTTCCATTAAAATTAGAATAATGAATCTATAAGAGACCATTTTGAGATTAAGAAATCTTTAGAAAGATCAATCTCCTAAACGCCCACCCATAACCTCACTCCAAAATAGAAATGACTTTAAACGCAAAAAAGCACCCTGTAAATACAGAGTGCTGAGATATTGTAAGTAATTCTTGTAACGTATTAACGTTTTGAGAATTGGCTTGCTTTACGAGCTTTTTTAAGACCTGGTTTTTTACGTTCTTTCATACGAGGATCACGAGTTAATAAACCAGCAGCTTTTAAAGCGCCACGGAAATCAGGATCAACTGTTAATAATGCACGAGCGATACCATGACGGATAGCTCCTGATTGACCAGTGAATCCACCACCATTAACGTTTACTAATACATCGTAAGTTCCGATTGTTTCAGTAATGTTTAAAGGTTGTTTGATTACTTCGTGTAAGTAAGCAAATGGAATGTATTCTTCGATTGATTTTTTGTTAATAGTAATTTTACCTGTCCCTGGTACTAAGATAACACGGGCAGTTGAGTTTTTACGGCGTCCAGTGCCGCGGTATTGTGCTTGAGCCAATGCTTTTTCCTCCTTAAATTAGTGATTGGATGTCTACTGCTACTGGTTGTTGTGCAGCATGTGGATGTTCAGCTCCACCGTAAACATGTAATTTAGTAAATTGACGACGTCCTAAAGAGTTTTTAGGTAACATGCCTTTGATTGATAATTCAACTAATTTACGAGAGTTGTTTGCACGTAATTCACCAGCTGTACGAGCAGTCAATCCACCTGGGTGGTTTGAGTGGTGATAGTAAACTTTATCAGATGCTTTTTTACCTGTTAAAGCTACTTTATCAGCGTTGATGATGATTACGAAATCACCTGTGTCAACGTTAGGTGTAAATGTTGGTTTGTTTTTTCCACGTAAAATGCTTGCAGCAACAGCTGAAAGACGTCCTAATGGTACATCAGTAGCGTCGATTACAACCCAGTTACGTTCAGTAGTGCTAGCTTTTGCCATAAATGTTGTACGCACGATTATTTCCTCCAAATTCTTCTTGGTATTTCTTCACATTGAGTTTAACGGGGCTCAATGGTGGTTTATCTTATTGGAATATCGAGTGATTCCTTTACTTGATGTAAATAATCTCTCAGATAATTATTTAGCTAATGCTGATTTAGCTTGTTCAGCTAAAACAGTGAATGCTGCTGCATCGTTAACTGCTAAGTCAGCTAACATTTTGCGGTTCATTTCGATACCAGCTAATTTTAAGCCGTGCATTAATTTGCTGTAGCTTAATCCGTTTAAGCGAGCTGCCGCATTGATACGTGCGATCCATAATTTACGGAAGTCACGTTTCTTTTGACGACGGTCACGGTAAGCATACATGTATGATTTCATGACTGCTTGTTTAGCTGTTTTAAATAATTTTGATTTCGCTCCGTAGTAACCTTTAGCTAATTTTAAAACACGGTTACGACGACGACGAGTAACTGTTCCACCTTTAACACGTGGCATAATTAATTCCTCCTTGGTCTTTCAGTCTCTTGCGACTGTCTAGAAAATGTAATAGTTTTGCGTGCTGAATTAACGCATTTGACTTAATTGTTGTTTAATACGTTTGATGTCAGTAGCGTGAACCATTGTTTGTTTACGCAAGTGACGACGTTGTTTCTTAGTTTTACCATGGAAACGGTGGCTTGTGAAGGCTTGTGAACGTTTTAATCCTCCACCACCTGTACGTTTGAAACGTTTAGCTGAACCACGGTGTGTTTTTTGTTTTGGCATGAGACTTTCCTCCTGTTACTTTTTACTTATCATTTTTGGGCGCTAACATCAAGAACATGCTTCGTCCGTCCATTTTTGCCTTTTGTTCGACAGTTGCAAGTTCACTAACTTGTTCTGCCAAACGTTCTAAAACCTTTTGTCCAATCTCTTTATGAGTAATGGCACGGCCTTTAAAGCGGATTGTAGCTTTCACTTTGGCGCCTTTTTCAAGAAACTTCTGTGCTGCTTTCAATTTCGTATTAAAGTCGTTTTCATCGATTGTAGGGCTTAGACGCACTTCTTTGATATTGATGACTTTTTGATTTTTACGAGCTTCACGTTCTTTCTTTTGTTGCTCAAAGCGATACTTACCATAATCCATAATTCGAGCAACTGGTGGTTTTGCATTTGGCGAAACTAAAACTAAATCTAGTCCAGCTTGTTCTGCTAAACGCAATGCATCGTTTTTTGTTTGAACACCAATTTGTTCACCGTTATTGTCAATAACACGTAATTCACGAGCTCGAATTCCATCATTGACCATCATATCTTTTGCTATGATTGTTCACCTCCAAAATTTTTGAGAGAAAAAAGCAAAAAAGCAACGAGAACAAAATATCCCCGCTGCCAATGTCTTCATTAAATGAACATTACTATCGGCCCAAGGACTTCAGTCAACTTAGGCGAGAAGCGGGATGCTTCTGCTTGTTTTCTCAACTTCTGTAGTTTACAGTAATCCTCTCCTCTTGTCAACAGTTTTCTACAAAATTATTTTTAATTTTTTAAATCTCTTTAAAGGTCATCGTTTTTTAATACTATTTGTTCTATAATATAGATACATAAAGGGAGGAATTAATATGGAAAAGCAGTATTTATGTTTATTATCAAGTTTATTCATTTTAGCAGCTTGTAAGAGTCAAACTTCTAAACCTACTGAAACAACAACTACTCCAACAACCGTTTCTACAACGACAACCTCAACTACAAAAGTAACAACGACTAAAGAACAGCCAACTACAACTAAAACAGCTTCTGAAACAAAACAAGACACAACTACTCAAGAAGCTAAGAAAGCTACTGTTCAAAATAAAACTTCGGTCGCTTCTACTTCAATGAATATAGAAGAAATTAAAACAGGAAATCTTTCAAGTATTAAAGGAACGTGGAGAAATGACTATGGTCAAGAATTAACTTTCCATGATAATGGGACAGTTTCTGTTAAAGAATCTACCTATAAAGTTCAACCAACACAAACACAATATCAAGATGGCTTGTTAAATTGGATTTTCACTCCATTAGAAAATCAACCAACTGTTGGAAGTGCCATTATGACTTTTGTCCCTAAAAATCAAGTTGTTACTTATGGACTAATTGAAGGTCATAAAGATACTTCTGATACAACAAAAGATCGTTTATTCGGTACTCAATCTGCCCTAACTTCAGACGCACTGAAAGAAGCAATGTATTATAAAGTTTCTGACTAATTAAAAAATGGCTCACCTTTTTTGAGGCTGAGCCATTTTTTGTTAATTTCCTAAAAATTTCTCAAGAAACATACTTGCGATAGTGAAATAAACAAATACACTTGTTAAGTCACTAACTGTAGTAATGAATAAACCACTAGCAAATGAAGGGTCAAACCCCATAGAGTCAATTAATAATGGAATTAAACTTCCGGCAATCGTTGCTACTGTAATCGCAAAGAACATTGAAACTCCAATAATTCCACCTAAAATCCAGTTTGCTTGCCATAAACCTACTACGATAAAAATAATCAAGCCTGTCGCAATCCCACTAATAATACCTGTTGCAATTTCTGACAATATCGTTTTTACGAAAACAAACTCATCTTCGTTTAAACCAATCTTACGAACCGCTACCGCTAAAGATTGTGTTCCCGCATTCCCTGCTGTACCTGTAATTAGTGTAATGAAAATAGAGAGTACACTAGCTTGTCCGATAATTCCTTCATAACGACTTAATAAGGCTGCCGTTGTTAATCCTAAGAATAATAAACTAATTAACCATGGCAAACGTTTTGACGCTGCAATAAATGGGTTCACAGATTGTTCATCTACGTCTACCCCTGCTAAACCAGAGTAATCACTTGTTGCTTCTTCATCGATAACGTCAATGGCATCATCGACTGTAATAATCCCAATTAATTTCTCTTCTTCATCAATAACCGGAATGGCTAAGAAGTCATAGTCTCGAATTATCTTTGCTACTGCTTCTTGTGATTCTTGTACTTCTACAGAAACAACACGATCCACCATGATTTCGCTAATTTTCACATCTTCTTTATGAACGATTAAATCTTTAAGTGTCAAGACCCCTTTTAATCGGTTTTCTTCATCTACTACATACACGTAATAAATCGTTTCTGCTTCTTCTGCCATTTTTTTAACAGTCGTCATCGCACTTCCGACTGTTTGGCTTTCATGAATCGCGATAATTTCTGTTGTCATCATCGCTCCAGCTGTATCATCTTCATAATTTAATAAGTTACGAATTTCGTTCGAAGTTTTATGAGGCATCATGCGCAAATATTTTCTTACTTCATCTTCTTGTACTTGTTGTAAAATATCTACTGCATTATCGGCATACATTTCTGCCAACATTCTTGCAGCATAACGCTCATCCATTTCTCGAAGATATTCTTCCACATCTTCAACATCTTCTTCAATAATTTCAAATACAGGTGCCATGTCTTCTGGCGACAGATATTGATACACCAATTGACGTTGTTCCTCACTTAACGACAAGTAAATTTGTGCTTGGTCATAAGTATGGTTTTCTAAAAAGATTTCTTTAAATTGCTGCTTATCATCTGTTTTTAACGTATGATGAATTTGTTCTAAAATTTCATCAAATTCATAAGCCATTTCAGACATCGAATCACCTCTATTAATCATTATTTTTTTACATAAAATGATTATACCTTTTATTATGCGATAATGACAATATGAACCTTTATATTTTCATAAATTTTATTTAGTGATTTTGCTACACTGATATCAAATAAAAGATTAGGAGATGCATTATGAAAAAGAAAATTTTCTTATCAACTTTACTAATTGGAGCCTGCATCTGTGCTTCAACTCCAATTTTTGCACAAGAAACTACTACTAATGCTCCAAAGCAAGAACAACAGGAAAATAAAAAGACTACTGAAGTACCTACACCTCCAAAAGAGGAAGCAATCAAAAATCTGTGGAAACAAGTTGGAAATCATTGGTATTACTATAATGAACAAGGTGTTATGTTAAAAAATACAGTTTGAAATTCCTACTACTTCAATAAAGATGGAAAGTATCGAATGGATTTATGAAAATAATCATTGGTATTATGCAAAGCCTTCCTGGATTTTAGTTCAAAATGAATGGATGAACATCAACCAACATTGATATGTCTTTAATGCACAAGGAAGTCTATTAACAAATCAATGGAAAGCTGTCTCTTATACACATCTGACGCTGCCGACGACCTAACACAGGTG
>CAMYBO010000066.1 GCA_947254045.1 uncultured Granulicatella sp.
TTGTTACACTACGTTTTAAAATTCAGCTAAACGATGAAAGAAAAATTTTTGTTGCGTTAATAATGAGAGTCGCTTGCGAGGTTGCTGGCGAACTCGCTAACACAAAATTTTTCTTTCATCATTTAGCCCATACGAAAAAACTTCGAAACACTATTACGTTTCGAAGTCTATTCATCGTTTTCTATTCAACTACTGTTTTATCTAAAAATCCTTTTAAGAATTTTTCAACAATAAAAGTACCTAAGAAGGCGAATAAAATATTCGACACCGCTACGCCAAATACGCTAGGCCAAAATGGTACTTGTAATGAGTAATACAAGGCTGCGGCTACTACAAAACCACACCAAATTCCATAAGCAGCACTCTTCACATATGAATTTTTGAAAATGCGGTTAAAAACATATAAACTCACTGACTGAATTAAAAATCCAGATAAAATATCAATCGGTCCAAGAGGGCTTGGAATATTACTAATCATTACACCAATTAAAATCCCTAATGACAATTGCGGTTTATAAAATGAAACACCCATTAATAAAGTAGATAAACGGAACTGAAACATCCCGTATGAAATAGGATTGATTAATGTTAAAACAACATATAATGCCCCTATTAAAGTATTTTGTGTTAATAATCTAATTTGTTTTTTATTCACTATAAAATCTCCAATCCATTTGCTAAAAAGGCTTTGTTTCGATCAATACAAGTTCCACATTTCCCACATGGAGGATACACGCCATTATAACAACTATACGTCAATTCATAAGGAACACCCAATTCGACTCCTTTTGCGACAATATCTTTCTTCTTCACTTGTCCAAATGGAGCTATCAATCGAACTTTGCCTCCACTACCTAATTGAACAGCCTGATTCATCGCTTCAATAAATTCAGGCGAACAATCTGGATAAATAACTCCAGAATCATCCAAGTGTGCTCCAAAATAAATTTCAGAGGCGCCTTTTTGCATCGCAATTCCTGCTAAAATCGAAATAAAAATTCCATTACGAAACTCCACTTCGGTATTCGCTTCTGTTTGAGTCGCATAATCTCCTGTACTGACTTCTATATCATTTCCAGCATTTAAAGAAGATTTGCTTCCAGAAAACACAGAAGTAACATCCAAAATTTGATGCGGAACTTTATAATACGCTGCAATTTTTCTAGCAGCTTCTAATTCTAATTCCTTATGCTTTTGATTATATGAAAATGAAATAGCCTCAACTTGAGGATCATGACTCAAAGCAAGCGCTAATGCAGTCGAACTATCGACTCCACCACTTAATAATACTAATTTCATCACGATTCTCCTTAACGGTTATCCACTTTTTCAGGATATAAATCATGATTCATCATACGGTGATCTGCTACTTGTTCCCATTTCGTTCCTGGTTTTCCATAGTTACAATATGGATCAATAGAGATTCCTCCACGTGGTGTAAATTTACCCCAAACTTCAATATATTTTGGATCCATTAATTTAACTAAATCTTTCATAATGATATTCATGCAGTCTTCATGGAAATCTCCACGATTTCTGAAACTAAATAAGTATAATTTTAAAGACTTACTTTCTACCATACGTTCTCCTGGAACATAGCTAATATAAATTGTCGCAAAGTCAGGTTGACCTGTAATTGGACATAATGAAGTAAATTCTGGACAATTAAATTTTACAAAATAATCGTTTTCTGGATGTTTATTTGGGAATGACTCTAGCACTTCTGGTGCATAATCGTCACGATAAACTGTTTTACTTCCTAAGTGTGTAATTTCTCCCATTTCTTCGTTTTTTCTCATTGTTATTCCTTCTTTCCGGACTATTTAGACATAAAAAATTCCTGAAAAACACCATCGTTTTCCAGGAATCTATTGATTACTTCATGTTCAAATAAGCCCTAGTTTTGTTTATAGACAGGATGGTTACGAACTGTCTGACAAATATTCTACCATAAATGATATGGATTGACTAGTCTTGAACTAAGCGATGTATCCATTTTTGTGAATAAACACGATAAAGTCCGACGACTACTTTTGTCGCTTCTTCCATTCCTGCACAAATGACGACTAGAGTAACTGGTAAATGCCAAACTCCTGCTGCTAAAAGAGATAATGGGACGCCGACTAACCAAACACAACTCATTTCTAATTTCATTCCATAATGAGTATCGCCACCACCTCTTAATACTCCTACAACAATAATGGAATTAATTGTTTTTAAAACAAAAATAATACCCATCACTTGTAATAATTGTTGACCGAGGCTATACACTTCTGGACTAATATGCCCAAATAATAATAATGTCCATTGTGGCGTTAGACTTTCAATAGCACCAATGATGACACCCGTTATAATAGATAAAATAATAAATCGATTCGCATCTTTTTTTGCTCGATCAATTTTATTTTTCCCAATACTTTGCCCAAGCATAATACTACAACTACTTCCTAGTCCACGAACGATAACAAAGGCTAAACCTTGAATCGCAACCGCAATTTGCACCGCTGCAGTCGCTTGCGTTCCTACCATCGCATAAGCTGCATTATAAAATACTTGCCCTAATGCCCAGAAAGTTTCATTGACAATCACTGGTAAAGTTGTTTTCCAATAGACCGTCCAAAATTCTTTTGGAATCTTTTGCAAATGTCGAATCGGAATTTGAAGCGGACCTTGATAACGTTTGATGACAAACACTAATACTCCAATTTCAATTAATCTCGCTACAACCGTTCCCAATGCTGCCCCGACAACTCCCATTGCTGGCAATCCTAATTTCCCAAAAATAAAAATATAATTGAAGAAAGCATTGGCAACAAAACTACTCATCGTTGCCACTAATGGAACTTTTGGGTTTCCCGTACTTCTTAAAGCACTCCCTAAAGAAAAACTCCATGCCGTTATAACATATGTTAAAGCAGCTACACGTAAATAGTCCCCACCTGCTTGAACAACTGCTACATCCTTCGTAAATAATTCTAATATCCCATAAGGGAATAACATGGCAACAAGCATAAATACCACAGAAATCGCTGTAGACAACATTAAACTTGCCTGATTAATTTTTCGAACTTGAAGAACATCCCTCACACCCCAATATTGAGCGAACAAAACTGAAGAACCTGTGTTAATCCCAAAACAAATCAATGTAAATAAGAAAAACACCTGATTCGCTAACCCCACACCCGCAATACTCGCATCTCCAAGAGAGGAAATCATCATCGTATCTAATGTGTTCAAAAATGAAGTTAATAAACTTTGTAACGCAACAGGAATCGCAATCGCAAACATTTGTTGATAAAACGCCTTTGAATTCATCTCATCCTCCTTTTATTTTGTATAAATTTTCTAAATTATTTACTCTTTCACTATTCTATACTTTTAGAAAACTTCTTTCAAATGATTGTATGACTAAAATGTTTTATCCCTTAAAAACAGTTAAAATTTAAGGGATAGAACTAACTTTAAGGGAAAAACAATGAAAAATTTTAATTATACTGAAATCAAAAACTATCTTTGGGATTCAGAAATATTAGGATTAGTTTCCGCCATTTATAAATATCAAGGCAAGCAAGAACTATTCTTAAAACAAAGACCTGAAGAACTAAATTGATTAATTGAAATTGCAAAAATCCAAAGTACAGAAGCTTCTAATGACATTGAAGGCATTGTTACAACTAATACAAGATTGAGAGAATTAGTAGAAGAAAAAGCAACTCCTCGAAATAGAAATGAACAAGAAATAGCTGGTTATAGGGATGTATTAAATATCATTCATGAGAATTTTGATGTTATTCCAATTTCAAAAAACTATATTCTTCAAATGCACAAAATGTTGTATAGTCATATGAACAATCCAATGGCAGGTCAAACTAAAAATGTTCAAAATTATATTAGTGCCACTTATCCTGATGGACACACTGAAGTTTTATTCACTCCATTATCACCCTTAGAAACACCTAATGCACTAGAAAAAATTTGTGACGAATATAATGTAATTATTGACAGTATGGAAGTTGATCCACTTATTGCCATCCCCATTTTTATTCATGATTTTCTTTGTATCCATCCTTTTAATGATGGAAATGGCAGAATGAGTCGATTATTAACAACCTTACTTTTATATAGAAGTGGATTTTATGTTGGAAAGTATATTTCTCTAGATGCCATTATAGCGAAGAATAAACCAGAATATTATACTTCCTTAAATATTTCCGGAAAAGGTTGGCATGATGAAAAAGAAGACAATGTACCTTTCATCAAATACTTACTAGGAATTATTCTATCAGCATACCAAGCATTTGAAGATTGTTTTTCAATTGTTGAAGAAAAAATGCCTGCATTAGAAATGGTTAGAAAAGCAACTTATCAAAAATTAGGACGATTTACAAAACAAGATATCCGTAAATTGTGCCCAACTCTTAGTGTAAGTTCTATTGAATTAGCTTTAAGAAAACGAATTTCAGAGTGAGAAATCAAACGAGAAGGTAGCGGAAGATCAATAAATTATGTAAGATTAAAATAGTACCCCAAACAAAAAAGGATGAGAAACTCATCCTTTTTGTTTGAATTAATTAGATTCCAGGTGCTTCGTTTAAGTGTGCACGTAACATCCAGATTAATTTTTCAATATCGCCTTTGAAGCCGATGCAGATATCTTGTGAAACATCATCGCCTTCTTCACCAGCAGCTTCTAAACCTTCTTGGTATAAACCACTTAAGTATTCATATCCTACTAATAAATGTCTTACCCATTCGTCAATTGAACGTTCGTAAGATGCAGGAATATCTTGAATTTTAGTGTTATCTGCAAATTCACGTAATGTTGAATATGGAGCACCACCAATTGTAATTAAGCGTTCTGATACTTCGTCTAATTGAGCGTTGATTTCATCCATTAATTTATCCATTGCTGGGTGTAATGTTAAAAATCCACGTCCACGCATATACCAGTGTGCTTGGTGAATAATTGCTGCTTGTTGGCTTAAGTCAGCTACTAATTGATTTAATACTAATTTTGTTTTTTCTCTTGACATTTGTCATTCCCCCTTAATGATTATAGTATATCACAGAATGGAATTATTCTAAACTAGACTGCTCATAATTTTAAAATTTATATATATTTTTTTGCTATAAAAAACACACAATAATAACAAATACATATGCTACTTATATCCCGTAATACAGCAAGACAAAGTCCAATCTCATCCATCGTATTCTCATATACACACGTCCAAATAAATGGACTTTTCGCTGTAGCAAAAGTAAGAGTAGCCGATAGGTTACTCTTACTCGGGGAAAATCGAGACTACAGGATCGATTTTTAGGCATGAAACCGAAGGTTTGCTACCGTCCCTTGCTATAGCAAGACAAAGTCCAATTTCTATCCTTACTGGACAGAATAATTAGGCGCTTCTTTTGTAATTTGTACGTCATGTGGATGGCTCTCTCTCAATCCTGCACCACTCATACGAATAAACTGCGTATTTTCACGAAGCTCCTCTAAATTATGCGCCCCAACATACCCCATACCAGAACGCAAACCACCAATCATTTGATAAATAATATCACTCGCAGCTCCTTTATACGCTACACGACCTTCAATTCCTTCTGGAACACGCTTATTCGCTTCATTTTTCGATTGGAAATAACGATCACTCGATCCATTTTCCATCGCAGCTAAACTACCCATTCCACGATATGTTTTAAAACGACGGCCTTGATAAATTTCAAATTCACCTGGAGACTCATCCGTTCCTGCTAATAAACTACCTAACATCACTACATGCCCACCAGCAGCAATTGCCTTTACAATATCTCCAGAATATTTAATACCACCATCTGCAATAATCGCTTTCCCATATTCTCTTGCAACGGTCGCAGCATCATAAATTGCTGTTACTTGCGGAACACCAACTCCAGCTACTACACGAGTCGTACAAATCGAACCTGGTCCAATCCCTACTTTTACAACATCCACTCCCACTTCGAATAAAGCACGAGTTCCTTCTGCTGTTGCAACATTTCCTGCAATTAACGTTGCATCTGGGAATGTTTCACGAATTTCTTTAATTTTACGGATGACTCCTGCACTATGTCCATGTGCTGTATCAATGACTATCGCATCTACTCCTGCTTCTAGTAACGCTTTCGCACGTTCAAAAGTATCCGAAGTAATGCCGACTGCTGCAGCTACTAATAATCGTCCGTGTTCATCCTTTGCAGAATTCGGGAATTCGATAACTTTTTCAATATCTTTAATGGTAATTAATCCTGATAAATTTCCTTTTTCATCTACTAATGGAAGTTTTTCAATCTTATGTCTTTGTAAAATACTTTCTGCTTCTTTTAAAGAAGTTCCAACTGGTGCAGTAATTAATGGTTCCTTTGTCATCACTTCTTCAATTTCAATAGAATAGTTTGTAATAAAACGTAAATCACGATTCGTTAAAATACCGACTAATTTTTGATTATCAAATGATTCTACAATTGGGACCCCACTAATACGATATTTCGCCATTAATGCTTCTGCTTCTTGCACAGAATGTTTCGGAGTTAAGAAAAATGGATTCAAAATAACGCCACTTTCAGAACGTTTCACTTTATAAACTTCTTCAGCTTGCGCTTCAATCGACATATTTTTATGAATAACGCCTAACCCACCTTGACGTGCAATCGCAATCGCCATTGTTGAATCTGTAACAGTATCCATACTCGCACTCATCAATGGAATTTTTAATAATAAATTCTTTGCAAGTTGTACTTGTAAATCCACATCATTTGGCAGCACATGGCTTTCTGCTGGAATTAATAGTACATCATCAAACGTATAACCTTCTTTTTGAAACTTCGTTTCCCACATGGACATAATGGAGACCTCCTAGAATCTGTAATTTTTTAATAGCTACTATACCACAAACTAAATAAAATTCAAGTGGTTTTTCATTAGAGAACGTTTATTTTATGAACATTTTATATCATTTCGAATAAAAATATTCATATTTTTATGTTTTTTAATCCACCATTTT
>CAMYBO010000067.1 GCA_947254045.1 uncultured Granulicatella sp.
GTCTTATTCTTAATATTTTTTTCTTATATAATAGTAGTTGAGAGCTTTCATTTTTGGGAGTAAGATGTGATGAAGAGGATTATTACAATGGAAAATTCAGAGAAGACATGGGAAATTGATGGATATTTATGGCTTCATTGTCCTGTTTGTGGAAATGAAGTGATGGATTATGATATCTGTGATATTTGCCATTGGCAGAATACTGGAATTATAAATATTGATGGCGGACCAAATAAAATGACATTAGCAGAAGCAAAAGAAGCATACGCTAAAGGATTACCAATTCGTTAACCAGCACCTAGGATATTCTAGGTCTTTTTTCTTGTTCATTCATAGTCTTGTTAAAACAACGAAACTCTTTCAACAAGACTCAAAAGTATGACAAGGATATGTTATATGTTACAATCAAAGAAAATAGATGATTAAAAGAGGTTAGGAAGATGAAAAATATTTCAGCAGCAGAATTTCAAACAGTTAATCAACCAGAGGAAGTCGTTTTAATTGATGTTCGTGAAAAAGATGAGTATCAAGCTGGACATATTCTAGGAGCAGATAATTTTCCATTAAGTGAATTGAGCACAAGCTATACGAATTTAGATAAAAACCAATCTTATTATGTTGTTTGTCAAGCAGGTGGTCGTTCTGCCAGAGCGTGCGAATTTTTGGAGGCACAAGGTTTTGATGTGGTCAATGTAACTGGTGGCATGAATGAGTGGCAAGGTGAAGTTGTTAAGTAAGGTTTTCTATTGAAAGAATAGCTCTCAGTTTCTCAATTTTCTCTCGAATATTCAGTTTTGAATTTAAGTTCATTGGAAAATATGATAAAATAAAATAGAATTTGCGAAACTAGGAGGAGTATTGTGCCGGGATTATTTATTACGATGGAAGGCCCAGATGGAGCAGGAAAAACAACTGTGATTGAAAAGCTCATTCCATTATTAGAAGAACGAACAAATGTGACCATTACTTCTACTCGAGAACCTGGAGGAAGTCGAATTGCAGAAGATATTCGACAAATTATTTTAGATGTTCAAAATGTAGAAATGGATGTTCGAACAGAAGCGATTTTATATGCAGCTGCAAGAAGACAACATTTAACAGATCGAATTTTACCTAATTTAGAAAACGGTGGCATTGTATTTTGCGACCGATTTGTAGACAGTTCATTAGTTTACCAAGGAGTAGCTCGGGGAATTGGTGTTGAAGAAGTATATCAATTAAATCAATTTGCAACAGCTGGGAAAACACCAGATGTAACCTTATATTTAGATGTTCCAGCTGAAATTGGATTAGAAAGAATTCATTTAGCAAAAGGGAATCGTCAATTTGATCGATTAGATCAAGAAGGCTTACAATTCCATAAAATGGTTCGACAAGGATATTTGGATATTATTCCGACAGATCCTGAACGTTTTATCCAAATTGATGCAACAAAAACCGTGGATGAAGTTGTGCAAGAATGTTTAACAGCTTTAGTAAACCGTTATCCAGAATATTTTACGAATGGAGAGAGATAATATGAAATTAATTATTGCGATTGTACAAGACAAAGATAGTCATTTATTAAGTGATGAATTTGCAAATGCAAATGTTCGTGCAACTCGTTTATCTACAACAGGTGGATTTTTACGAGCAGGAAACACAACATTCTTAGTAGGGATTGAAGAAGAACGTGTGGAAGAAGTTTTAACAATTATTCGTGAAAACTGTGAATCAAGAGAACAATTAACAACTCCTCCAGTACACTTGGATACAACTTTAGAAGCTGGAATGTCTATGCCAGTTCCAATTCGTGTAGGTGGTGCAACAGTATTCGTTGTTCCTGTAGATTCTTTCTATCGTTTCTAGTATGAACATGTTGAAGCAATCTTTTATTCATGCTATTCAAAAGAATCGATTAGGTCATGCGTATTTATTTGAAGGAATGCAAGGAGTCGGAAAAAGAGAACTAGCCTTATTTCTTGCAAAATTAGTTTTTTGTCAGGAACGGGCCGACCACGAAGAACCTTGTTTCCATTGCGATTATTGCCGAAGAATTGATGAGGGAAATTTCCCTGATGTCATGGAGATTACTCCAGATGGGCAGACGTTAAAAGTAGACCAAATGAGAGAATTAAAACAACAATTATCCAAAACAGCAATGGAAGGGCATATGAAAGTATGTATTATTCATGATGTGGATACATTAACGACGGGAGCAGCCAATAGCTTATTAAAATTTTTAGAAGAACCAGAGTCTTCGATATTATTTTTATTATTAACAAGCCGACTTAGCAAGGTGTTACCAACGATTCAATCTCGTTGCCAAATCGTTCATTTTGCAACGCCCGTTATGGAGACTTTGACGAACCAATTAGAAGAAGCAGGAGTAATTCCTTTTGTCTCTCGTTTATTAGCAACATTGACAAGTGATTTTGATGAGGCATTAGAATTAGCGAATAGCGAATCATTTCAACAATTGCGTCAAGATAGCTGGCAATGGTATATACGAGTATTTCAAAATCGTTCAATAGCATTTGTAACGATTCAATCGCAAATGATGCCGTCACTAACTTCAAAAGCTGAAGGTCAACGATTTTTAGAATTATTATCCATTTATGTGAGAGATTCTCTTTATATGGCAATCGGTGCTAAAGAGCAAATGATTCAAAAAGATAAAGCAGCTACTTTACAAACAATTGCGAATCAATTATCTGTACAAAAATGGATTGAATTGCATGAAAAGACAAGTAGAGTTTTAGAAAAAGTTCAATCAAATGTAGGAATACAAGCAGCCCTGGAACAATGGGTATTAATGATTCCTAAGTAAGAAAGGAGAGATGGTATGACGAATCGTCAATTATATGACCGAGTAGAACAATTAAAAAGACAAGTTCATCAGCAATTAGAATTGTTAGAAGAAGTTAGTCAAGAATTACAAGTGGTCATTGAAGAAAATCATAATTTAACGATGGAAAATCTTCACTTAAAAGAACGATTAGATACCATCGACGAATCTGTTCCAACGGATCAATCAAATGAGCAGGTGGAACAAAAGAAAAAACGCAGTCAGTCATTAATCAATTTAGAAAATATTTACGACCAAGGATTCCATATTTGTAATTTTTATTATGGAAAACGTCGTGATAATGATGAAAACTGCATATTTTGTACCGAAATTTTATTTAGTGAAAAACAGTAATCTAGTAACTCGTAACTCGGAGATTTTTTCTTCGAGTTTTTTAATAGAGTGATGATTCGAATTACAACATAGAATAAGAGCATACAATCCATTTTCACTGTAGCAGCAGTCATATAAGCCTGTTTGGCTTATATGAAAGGGGAAATTCGATACCGTGGCTCGAATTTTAGCCATGAGCCTCGCTAGTGAGGCTGCTGGCGACCTTGCTACTAATAGAAAATATATCCGTTGCTAGTATTCGTTTTTGTTAAAGAAAACAATATATTGATAAAAAGAAGCAATATATTATGCATACTTCATCTTTCTATCAAAAATACAATCGTATATAATAAACATACGTAAGAAATGGGAGTGAACGATATGAAACAAAAACCAAATGTTATTTTATTAATGGTAGATCAAATGAGAGCCGATGCACTATCCTTTAATGATCCAAATCATTTTGCGATAACACCAACTTTAGATATGATGGCTTCTCTCGGATATAATTTCGAACAAGCCTATTCTCCTGTTCCGAGTTGTGTACCAGCACGTGCAGCCTTATTAACCGGAATGGATCAGTCTTCTACGGGCCGTGTAGGGTATGAAGACGAAGTTCCTTGGAATTATACGAATACATTACCTCAAACGTTTAGAGATTGGGGATATCAAACAGAGTGTATTGGAAAAATGCACGTTTACCCATCAAGAAAAAGAATGGGATTTGATCATGTAGTTTTACACGATGGGTATTTACATGTTGATCGAAAATATGACAAAGCTTATGGACAGAATTTTGAAGCTTCAAGTGATTATTTAGAATTTTTGAAAAAAGAATTAGGTCACGATATCGATATGATTGATGATGGTGTCAATTGTAATTCATGGGATGTTCGTCCTTGGGAATTGCCAGAAAAATATCATCCAACGAATTGGGTAGTGAGCGAGTCGATTCAATTTTTAAAACGTCGAGATCCTTCTGTGCCATTTTTCTTAAAAATGTCATTTGAAAAACCTCATGCACCTTTAAATCCTCCAAAATATTTTTATGATTTATATATGGATGCATTGCCCAATGAAACAGATTTGCATATTGGAAATTGGGAACGACTAGAAGAAAAAATTCCCGACTTATATGCTCATCGTGGAAAATTAAAACCAGACGCTCAAAAAAGAATGTTAGCCGCTTATTATGGCTTAGTTTCTCATATCGATAATCAAATTAGCCGTTTCTTAACAGCATTGGAAGAATTTGATTTAGATAAAAATACGATTATTTGGTTCGTATCTGATCATGGGGATCAATTAGGGGAACATTATTTGTTTAGAAAAGCTTATCCTTATCAAGGCAGTATTAAAGTTCCATCATTTATTTATGATCCAGGAAATATTATTGCAGCTAGTCATAAAACAATTAAGCAATTAGTAAAATTACAAGATATTTTCCCTTCATTAGTTGATTTAGCGCTTGGAGAACAAGTAGAAGTAGATGGAAAGAGTGTGAAGCAATTATTGTTTGGTCATTATGAAGGATGGAGACAAGATTTCCATGGAGAACATAGTAAGGGAGTCGATTCTTGTCAATTTGTCTTAACTCAAGATTGGAAATTGATTTGGTACCCTGTAAAAGACGAGTATCAATTATTCCATATGCCAACGGATCCAAATGAAATGAAGAATTTAATATCAGAAAAAAGTTATGCCCCAGTTATTGAAGAGTTAACAGCGAAATTAGTGCAATATTTACAAAATCGTCCAGAAGGATTTGTAAAAGATGGACAATTACATCAAGTGCCAGTAGAAGCCATTCGTGCGACTCTTTATAAGGAGGAAGCATAATGGAATTTGTTCAAATACCAGCAGGAAAATTCCTAATGGGAGACTCTACTCATCAAGGATTTGTAGAAGATTATGAAGGCCCCGCTGTAGAAAAAGAAGTTCATGCATTTGAAATGGCAAAAACTCCAGTGACAAATGCAGAATTTTTAGAATTTGTACAAGCCACTGGTTATCAAACTTTAGCGGAGAGATTAGGAGATTCCTATGTATTTCATTTATTGTTGCCGGAGGGAAAAAGGGAGAATTATCCTCATGTAACAGGCTCTCCTTGGTGGAAAGTCGTACCAAATGCTAGTTGGGCCCAGCCATTTGGAGAAGGTTCTAGTATAGAAGGAATCGAAGATCATCCAGTCGTGCATATTGCATTAGAAGATGCTATCGCTTTTTGTAAATGGGCTAAAGTACAATTGCCGACTGAGGTGCAATGGGAGTATGCAGCACGAGCAATGAGTACGAGTACTTATCCTTGGGGAGAGGATTTAGTACCTGAATCAGGCTACCGTGCAAACACATGGCAAGGAGATTTTCCAAATGTCAATGATGCATTAGATGGATTTGTTGGAACAGCTCCTGTGTATTCTTTTGAACCGAATGATTTTGGATTGTATCAAATGATTGGAAATGTTTGGGAATGGTGTAGTCATCCAAGAGGAATTGTTTTACCTTTAGTAAAAGAGAGAATCTCTCTGGATTCAATCAAACCTAGTGGAGAATTTGCCATTCGTGGGGGATCATTTTTATGTCATTGTTCTTATTGTAATCGATATCGAGTAGCTGCTAGAAATGGCGCCTTTGTAACGTCTACAACAAGTCATATGGGATTTCGTTGTGTCCGTTTTGAGGAGGAATCATATGTACGTAGCAATCTATAGCATCATCGTCTGGATTGCGACCTTTATTGGCGCAATAACGGGATTAGGTGGAGGAATTATTATTAAACCGGCTTTTGATTTTGTTGGGTTAGATCAAGCGGCGATGATTAGTGTGTATTCGACAATTGCAGTATTTTCCATGTGTATCGTGTCTCTCTATAAAAGATGGGATGATGTAAAAAATAGTCAGCGAAAAATCTCATTGGGGCTTTCGATAGGTTCAATTATAGGAGGACTATCTGGTGAACAAATTTTCCAAATGGCTTTACAATATTGGGGAAATCGATTCGTGAGTCTATCTCAATCGATTTTATTAGTAATCATTCTTGTGGGAATTATTGTGTATGCCTTTTTCCAAGAAAAAATCTTGACACACTCCTTAAACCATTTATTTGGAATTATGGTTTTAGGTTGGAGTGTAGGTTTAGTATCAGTCTTTCTTGGAATAGGTGGGGGGCCTTTGAATATTGTGCTGTTATTATATTTCTTTTCGATGAAATCAAAAGAAGCAGCATTTTATTCGATCCAAATGATTTTCTTTGCGCAAATTATGAAAATGGGTTCGATTGTAACGCATTTGCATCAGATTGAATGGAATGGGTTATTAGTGATTTTGATTATTGTTTTTGCATTTTTAGGGGGATATTTTGGAACAAAGATTCAAAAGAAATTAACCCACCAACAAGTACTAACATGTTACCATTTATTGATGATTTTATTACTATTTATCAATTTGTATAATGTGTATAACAGATTATAAAAATACAGAAAAAGCGTTGTTTTCTTCATTTAAGAAAGGCAGGTAATCCAGAAACTTGATTAAGAGTAATTCTAGAAGTACGAGTACCATTTTTTACAATAGAATGATCGTGATTTACACAGCCACAGTTAGGACAAGCATCAGGACAATACGTATCAGTAGCGTAGAAAAATAGGCTTTTTTTCTTTTTAAAATACACTTCCTCCGCTTTTTCTTCCCAGATTACATGTTTATCTTTGATTTGTAGTACAATTTCAGGGATATTTGTCATAGGGTTTTCATCT
>CAMYBO010000068.1 GCA_947254045.1 uncultured Granulicatella sp.
CGATATTCCAATACAATCATTAAAATTTCATCTCTAAACCAAGCAGAATTTGATTCTGCTCCAATATCATCTAGCATTAAGATTGGAGATGTTTTTAATACTTCAACTTTTTCTTCTAATCGATTAGCACCAATTGCACTTTTCAATTCACTCGATAAGCTTGGAACATGCACTAAAGTTGTTTCAAATCCAAGTTGAGCCAATTCATTTGCAATAGCTGCTAAGAAATACGTTTTTCCAACTCCAAATGAACCCACTAAATAAATCGCACGGTGAAATTCATTTGGCTTTGCGGATAATTCATTAATAAATTTCAGTGAAGCTTGAAAAGTTTCTTGACGCTCTTTTGTAATATCTAATGAATTTAATGTTACATGTAATAAATTTTTAGGCATATTGATGGCATGAATTCGATTCGTCAACGCTTGTTCCTGTTGTTTTTGGACAAACTCTTGAGTTGGACGATACACGACTTCAACAAAACCTTGATTTATCCTTAATAGTGGCTCCATGCCTTTAATATACGTTTCTACTCCTTGGATACGAGCATCCCGTTGTTGAATATATTCCAAAAGGGCTGAATAGCTTTTTACTAAATTTTCTTGTGGAATTTCATCTTGATGTTCTTGTAAAAACTGCTGAACTTCTTTGTCTTGTAAAACTTCTGCTACAATTTTTTGATATCTTTGTTGAAATGCTGTAGTAGCTGTTTTATTGCCAAATAAATCTTGCATTCCTTCCATCACTATTCTCCCTTCACTTGTTCAGAATTCCCACTTGTTTTCAATTGAGAAAGCTGAGCCTTTAATAATTGAAGATTTTCATCATCTAATGGACTTTCTTTTGTTTCATTTGGTTTCATTGCCCAGTCAGGAACAGAAGCAACTCTTCCTTTTGGAGCATTCCCATAATATTTCTTACCTGAGTATGTTTGAGCTTGTCGATTTTCGATTTTTTCTTTACGACTTGCTTTAAATTCTTTATTTCTTTGACGAACCGCTTCAATAGCGTGTTCAGCAGTTTGAATACCTTTTTGACTCCAATCATTCGCAATTGTATCCATTAAATTTTTATTAATCATTGGATTATTTTTAACGACTAATACATAATGAATTAAAATATTAATCACTTCAGATGGAATCGTTCCTACTTGAACTAAATCTAAAATAATTCTTTGTTCTCCATTTGAAACATATCCATTTCTTTGTTGCTTAATACTTGTCATAAAGTCAAATGGCGTCATTTCTTTTGCTAATGTAATTAATCGTTGAATCGCTTGAGGTAATTGCGTAGGAGCTGGAGTTATTTCTTGTCTTTCTTCTGCGGCAACTTCTGAAACTTCAGGAGTACTTTCTACTGGAGTTATAGAAGTCTCTTCTTGTTTAGGTACTGCTAAATGCTGATTAGCATTAATAATAATCGAATACAATTCCTTCTCATCGATTTCACCCGTTGATAAATCCGCCGCATAAATGACATACTGCGCAATTTCTCTTTCTGTTAATCCATAATATAATTGGAAACTATTCAACATTTGCTTCACTTCATCTGTTAAAGCTTGTTCATGAACAAATTGACTCTTTAATAAATCTGTTAACAATTCCCAATCAATATTAGAATTCAGTACTAATGATTCCTGTTGCTTCACATCTTTAATCATTTGTTTTTCTTGAGCAACATTTCTCTTATACTGTGACATATTAAAAGGCAATTGGAATCCTTCTTGGAAAGTACTAGTGACATCTTCCCCATAAATAGCCTTTTCTTTCACACTAAAACGTTTTTGTAAGTTTTCAAAACGTTGATGCCCTACTTGATTCACTAAAAGTGTCGATAATAAGGCGTCTTTGAAAAATAAATTTGGACTCGCTGGAGCTTGTAATTCAAATGTATATTGAGCACTAATCGATTCTTCATCTTCATAGCGATAGGTTTTTAATAAGCCAACTGATTCTAAACGGATTCTTGCTTGATAAAAATCTGGAATCCCCATATTCACTAAGGCTAATAAATCTGCCAATCGAATGACATCACTTTGATAGGAATTCGGAGAAAGCTCACTAAATAAGACTAAATATAAAGTTGAGGCTTGAACCCCTAAAAATGGTACATATAATTGCGTCACAAATTGTAATTCACGTTGTGTCAGCCAAACTTGCTGAGTTACTTGAATACAATCACGTGGATTCAACTGACTCCACTTTATTGATTTCTCGTCCATTTGATCCTCCTATTATGATTTCGTATCTTTACGATCCATTTCAAAAGACATTCTTTCTAATTCTTTTAAGAACATTTTTCGATCGGTAAATTGACGATATACACTTGCAAAACGAATATAAGCAATATCATCAATTTTAGCGAGGTAATCCATGACCATCTCTCCAATTAACATACTTGAGATTTCATTTTCTCCCTCTTGGTTAATTTTATGTTCTACTTCATTTACGATTTGTTCTAATTTACTTAATGGAATTGGACGTTTTTCAGCAGAACGAACTAATCCATTTAATAATTTTTCACGACTAAACGCTTCACGGTTACCATTTCTTTTAATCACTAAAATCGGTGCTTTTTCTAATCGTTCAAATGTTGTAAATCGATAGCCACACTCATCACATTCTCTTCTTCTTCGAATCGAACGACCATCGTCTGCTGGACGGCTATCAATCACTCGGGAACCATTAAATTTACATCTTGGACATTGCATGACGATGTCCCCTTTCTTCAACTTTTTTCTTATTGTAGTATATCATTTTTCGTTTCTACTAGCCACTGTTCAACTTGATAATATAACTGTTGAATCGTGCCTTGATTATCGAATAATACGGTTGCTCTTTTTCGTTTTTCTTCAATGGATAATTGAGAATCAATTCGAGATAACGCTTCTTGTTTTGTATATTGATTTCTCTTCATTAATCGTTCTAATTGTAGTTCTTTTGGAACATAAACAACGATAATCTCTTCGCATAATTTCTCATAGTTCTTTTCAAATAATAGAGGTAAATCTAAAACAATCATGTTTTCCCCTTTTTGACGATACGCTTCGATTTCTTCTAAAATCATGATTTTAATGAGCGGTTGTAATAATTCATCTAATTTTTGACGATTTTCTGTATTTGAAAAAACTAATTCCCCTAATTTTTGACGGTTTAAGCTTCCATCTTTTTTAAATACATCACTACCGAAAGCTTTTCTAATTTCTTTTGCGCCTTGACTATTCGGTTCGACTACTTTACGTGCAACTTTATCTGCATCAATGACAGGAATTTTCAATTGTTTTAAGTAAGAAGATACTGTAGATTTTCCAGAAGAAATTCCACCTGTTAATCCAACAATTTTCATAAAATTCCTCCTTATAGCTCTTTTGTTCTATGTTAGATGAAAACAAAGATTCATGCAATAAAAAACTATGTAAGAGAAACAAAAAAGGAATTTCCCCGTAGCAGCAGTGATTGAAACGGCATAGCCGTTCCAATCACAGGAAATTTTGAGACCTGGGCTCAAAATTTAGCCATAAAACCGCAGGTTTGCTGGCGTCCTTTGCTACTTTAAGGAAATTCCATTAAATAAATTTTTTATTGCGACGAATGCGCTGCACGCTAAACGCCATTACGACATATAAAATAGTAAATAAAACAATCATCCCTAAATGGAATGCATAACTTGAAAACTCTGTTGAAGAATTGTTCGCTGCAGAAGTCACGTAATAAACAGGGAAGAATTTAGCAATATTCACTCCAAAAGAACTTACGAGATCTAAAGGAACAAAAATTCCAGATAAAAACGCTAGCCCCATCCCAAATATTGTACTTGCAGCTGAATAAGCATATTGGTTCTCGCCAATAACTACTGCACAAAGAAATGACAAAGCATAAGCTGAAATTGCCGAAACTGTACTCAATAATAAAATCTTCAACGCTTGAGAACTCGTATAAAATTCAGGAGATAATATTTCTACAAAAAGCAGATTAATGCCAACAATCAAACCTACAATCGTTAACCCTGCTAAAAATTGTTCCAACATCACTCTACGCTCATCTTTCATCGCAATCGCAATTCTCTTGGCAACTTCTTTTCCTTTCATTTTAGAAAAAATTGTACCAAATAAATAAATGAACACTGAAAAATAGATAAATGGACTATAAGCAAAATAATGTTCACCAAATTTTTCTTTAGAGTATTGACTGGATACTACTTCTTTCGATAGCAATGTTACTTTAGCTTCTTGAGACATAATAGTATCAATTTTTTCCGCACTAAAATCCCCTTGTTTTTTTAAAGCGACTGCGTATCGAATATATGCATTTACGTACTCACGAATTAAATGACCCGATAATGAATGAGAGATTTCCATTGCAACAACTTCTTGTTCTTTTTCCAATTTTGAATGTACATCACTTGGAATCCATAACACTGCATCTACATCCCCTGCATAAATCATTTCTTTCACACTTGTATCACTGTTCGTTGTGAACTGTACGTTATGATTTTTTTGCAGTGTTTGAACTAAATGTTTCATGATTTCATCAGTTCCATTCGACTCATCTTTTATTATCATTTTAATAGAAGTATCTTCAAATTTACTCGTTTCATTCTTTCCAGAGACTTGAAGTAAAGCCATTCCCATAAAAATGACTAAATAAACGATGGCATACATTTTATACCGATTTGCAAGTTTTAAAAAATATTTATAAACTGTCATAACGTGTTCTCCTTAATCTCCAAAATGCACATACAGTTAAGAGGGCAATATAAATTCCAAGTAATCCATAAATTCTCCCCATTTGGGTACTTCCATTAAAACGATTCAATTGATAAAAACCAGACATGATTAAAGCTACCGGATTAAACTGATTCACCCATGGCAAACTACTATTTATAAATACTCGAATAGCACTTCCCATTAATCCTGCAATAGCCGATAAAATCATATTCATCATTAAAGCAATGATAATTCTTCCTTGCATACTGAGCTGTTGAAGTGTCCCCACTAAAATTCCTAATGCTAATCCAAAAATATTCCCGATAACCATCAATGCTATACTTCCTGTCCAATCAGAAAATAATTGCAATTTAAGAATTTGCGTTAAATACACTAATAAAATAATATTTGAAACTAGATTCAACGTTAATCCTGTAGCAAAACTGTAAATCAGAAATTTCCATTTACTAAATGAACTTCCCATAACTCTTCGTCCCACTTCAGATAAATTACCATTCATATATGCTACACAAACAACTCCACTAAAGATTGAATACATTGCAAAACTTGCTAGACTTGAATAGAACATCATTGTTCCTTCACTGACCTCACTCTTTGTTTCTGTTATCCAACTTTTTTGAAAATCAATCGAAGAGGCACTTTGGCCAAGAGACTGAACTTGCTTAATTTGAGTTACAACATTTTTTAACACACTTTGAGGAGTACCTGATTCTTTTGCGACTACAACATCCAACTGATCATCAACAAATCCATCGACTTCACCATCAAGCGTTAACTGCTTTCCTTCTTCTGCTGAAGTGACATCTGTAATTTCAAAATTCTCCCCTGCTTGTTCGAATACAAAATGAAAAGGATGATCCTTAGTCATCGCCACACGAACTGGAGTTAATTCTTGATGAATCACACCAGAAAGAGATAAATAAAAGAAAGTCGTTAAAATTACCGGATAACATAATACCCAAAATGAAAATGCAAAATCTTTTACCGCATCTTTAAATAAATACTTAAATAACTTTAGAAATGTCATCATCTATCACGTAGTCCTTTCCCAGTATAGGCTAGAAACACATCATCTAAACTTGGTTGTTCACTATATAAACGCACATAATTTAACTGCAATTCTTCAATCGTGTTGGCAACATGCATTAAATGATTATTTCCCTTTTTAAAGTGAAACTTCAACTGTTGTTTTTGTTCTTCCATCACTAAAATTTGAGGAATTTGTCTTAATCGCTCTAATTGTTCACTTGTTGGAATGGTCGTTAATTCTACTTGAATAATTTCTGAAGTAGTAATCGATGCTTTTAATTCTTGAGACGTTCCAGAAATAATGCTCTTTCCTTTATCCATGATCACAATACGATCACTTAATCCATCCACTTCATCTAAATAATGAGTGGTATAAATAATGGTACTGCCTTTTTCATTTAATTGACGAATTCCGTCTAAAATAAACGAACGACTTTGAGTATCAACTGCAACAGTTGGTTCATCAAAGAAAATTAAGGAAGGTTTATGGACAATTCCACAAGCAATATTTAATCGGCGTTTCAATCCGCCACTTAATTTTTTTGGAAGAAATTTACGAAAATCTTGTAATTCTGTAAATTCAATCGCTTCTTTTACATATTGTTTTCGCATTGTTGAATCTGAAATATATAGTCCACAAAAGAAATCAATATTTTCTTCCACTGTTAAATTTTCTAAATAAGCTAATTCTTGCGGTACAATTCCAATTTGCCCTCTAGCTTTAGCAGATAATGGAAATTGATTTTCTCCTAACACGGTAATCTCTCCACTATCAAATGTTAAAAATCCTAGCATACAGTTGATTAAAGTTGTTTTTCCACAGCCATTTGGGCCAAGAAGCGCTAATAACTCCCCTTTTTGAATCTCAATTTCAAAGTGGTTTAACGCCATTAAATCTTTATATCGTTTCACTAAACCTTTAACTACAATACTTGTTTCCATATTTTCACCGATCCTTTCAACACAATCTTAGTATATAAAATGTCTTCACTCTTACCTAGTGTCAAATATCATCATTTGTATATGAC
>CAMYBO010000069.1 GCA_947254045.1 uncultured Granulicatella sp.
ACCTGTGTTAGGTCGTCGGCAGCGTCAGATGTGTATAAGAGACAGATAATAAATTCTCCATGTTTTATCGTCAATATCAAAAGCTTCACAGTCTTTAATTAAATCCATGTTTGCTTCCCATAAACTTTCAATTGTACCTACATCTTTCCAATACCCTTCAAATGGGAATGCGTAAATTTTCTTTTCTTCTTCAAGCAACATTGGAATAATATTTTTCCCAAAATCTTTCTCACTTTCTGGATTCGCTTCATCACGAATTAAATATTCACGTAACACTCTCCAATTGAAAATATAAATCCCCATTGATGCCTTTGTTGAAACTGGATTTTTTGGTTTTTCTAAAAACTCCACAATTCTTAAATCTTCATCTGTATTTAAAATCCCAAAACGATGAGCTTCTTCCAGAGGAACATTGATATGAGCAATTGTTAAATCTGCCTCTTTTTCCTTATGGAATTCAAGCATCTTGTTATAATTCATTTTATAAATATGATCCCCAGATAAAATTAAGACATATTCAGGTTCATATTGTTCGATATACTTAATATTTTGGTAAATAGCATGGGCTGTTCCTTTATACCATTCTCCTGTTTTCCCAGCAGTGTAAGGTGGTAAGATAGATAAGCCTCCATCCATTCTATCTAAATCCCATGGTTGCCCATTCCCCATATAAGAATTTAATTCTAATGGCTTAAATTGTGTTAATACCCCTACTGTCGAAATTCCAGAATTCGCACAGTTAGACAATGGAAAATCAATAATACGATACTTTCCACCATATGGCACAGCTGGTTTAGCCATATCTTGAGTTAAAACTTGTAAACGGGTCCCCTGACCACCTGCTAGTAACATTGCGACCATTTCTGTTTTTCTTGCCATATGTACATCCCCCACATTATTTTTTTTCAGAATCAATTATTTATTTTTTCTCAAGATACATCGTTGAGAATGCTGGTATCGTCAATTGAAGTGTATTTGAGTATTCCCCACATTGTTGTTGTTTTGTTTTTAAATTTCTATTCACAATACCTTGTCCACCAAATTTTTTAGCATCTGAATTTAATGCCATTTTATAGCTTCTTTCATCATGGAATCCAATGTTATATTGTTCCCAATTTTCTCCAGAAAAATTAGAAATGACAAGCACTTCTTGACCATCAGCAGCTTTTCTTGAAAAAACAAATACGTTATGAGAAGCATCATCAACCACATGCCATTCAAATCCTTCCCAACCTCTATCTTGTTGCCAAAGAGCTGGAGTTTTACGATAATACTGATTCAACTCTTGCACAAATCGATGTGCATTATAATGAGATGGAAAATCTAATAACATCCAGTCCAATTCTCTATTTTCATTCCATTCGATAAATTGAGGAATTTCTGTTCCCATAAAGGTTAATTTTTTACCAGGATGAGCAAACATATATCCCAAAAATGTTTTATAATTAGAAAATTTATCATCGTAACCAACGGGAAATTTATCTAATAATGATTTTTTTAAATGTACGACTTCATCATGAGAAATTGGTAAAACAAAGTTTTCAACAAATGCATAGCACATCGAAAACGTTAATTTATTATGTGACCATTGACGATAAATTGGATTTTCTTCGATATAATCTAAACTGTCATTCATCCATCCCATATTCCATTTAAAATGGAAACCGAGTCCACCATTTTCAATTGGAGCTGTAATCTTCGGAAAAGCTGTCGCTTCTTCTGCAATCATCATCACGTCTGGATAATTATCTCGAACATAACCATTTAATGTTTTGAAGAAATCTAATACTTCTAAATTCTCATTTCCACCGTAAATATTTTTAGCAGCTAAATGTTCTGGACGATCATAATTTAAGAATAGCATAGAGCTCACTGCATCAACTCGTAATCCATCTAAATGGAATTGTTCAATCCAATAACAAGCACTAGAGAATAAGAACGAACAAACTTCTCCACGTCCATAGTCAAATACTCGTGTTCCCCATGACCTATGTTCTTTTTTTCGCTCATCAGAGTATTCATAGCAACATTGTCCATCAAATTCATATAAGCCAAATTCATCTTTTGTAAAATGTCCTGGTACCCAATCTAAAATAACTCCAATACCATTTTGGTGAGCCTTATCAATTAAATATTTAAAATCATCCGGAGTTCCATAACGAGATGTCACTGCAAAATATCCTGTTACTTGATATCCCCAAGAAGGATCATATGGAAATTCAGTAATTGGTAGTAATTCAATATGCGTATAATGCATTTGTTTCACATAAGGAATTAAAGTATCCGCTAATTGTCGATAACTAAGAAATTCTCCATTTTCACCATGCTTCCAAGAACCTAAATGAACTTCATATATATTCATCGGTTGTTGGAAAGGAATCGTTCTTTGTTTTAGCCAGTCTTCGTCTTTCCATAAATAATTTTGGTCTTCATACACTTTAGAAGCTGATTCTGGACGAGTTTGCGAATGTCTAGCATACGGATCTGCTTTCCACAACATTCTGCCGTCAGAAGCTTTAATCACATATTTATAAGAATCATAAGGGCAAACATTTGAAACAATTCCTTCAAAAAGACCTTCATTGTTGATTCTTGTCAATTCACAAGCTGTTGGTTCCCATCCACAAAAATCTCCCGAAACAAAAACTGCTTGAGCATGTGGTGCCCATACTCTAAATGTGCATTGATTTCCCTCAAGAAATGAACCTAAAAATTCATATGTTCGAAAGTTTTTTCCTTCATGAAATAAATATTTATCTAAAGAATAATCCATAAATATGTCCTCCTTTTTATCAATACGTTTTTTTCTTCACGATAAGCGTTTTCATTGTTTTGTACAATAAAAACCCTTAAATAACCTTTTTCCATTTACTTATGGCTTTATTATAGCATATCCTTGCATATTTTCGTATATTTTTCCAAAAAATATAAAGCGTTTTACTATTTGGAAAACTTAAAAATATTTTTTCACAAACTATTTCTTTTTTCCTTATTTTATACTACAATTGGCTTAATATTGTTTATAAAAAGAAAGGAAGATATTTCTTGATTCAATTTAATCCTATTCAAGATAAATATCCAAAAGGTGCAGTCTCTTCTTCTCAAGACATTCTTTTTGAAGTATGGGTTCACCAAGATTTTTATTTTAAACAACTATCATTAAACTTATTTAATGATTTCACACAACAAAAATATATTTATACATTGGAACCAACTGATGTATTAAAAGAACAATTTCGTAAATATATTGCCAACATTCCAGCATTAGAAACTGGACTTTATTTTTACGATTTTGAAATCACATTTGATGATTCTATCGGATATTTGAAAAAACATGAATTTAATGCTGTCTTTACTATGGAAGAACAGTCTTATGCTTCATGGCAATTAACAGTTTATGATGCGGACTTCCAAACACCAGACTGGATGAAAGGAAGTATTATGTATCAAATTTTCCCAGACCGCTTTAAGAAGAGTGCTCATTATCAAGCAACCGTTGCTGCGAATGAAGATATGCGTATTAGACATGACGACTGGAATGCTATTCCTTATTCTTCTATTACACATGAAGATTATCGTGCACAAGATTTCTTTATGGGAAATTTAAAAGGGATTCATGAAGAATTACCTTACTTTAAACAATTGAAGATTGATAGTATTTACTTAAATCCGATTGTTGAAAGCCCTGAAAATCATCGCTACTCTACTTCTGATTACTTTAATGTAGATCCTTATTTAGGAACTGTTCAAGACTTTAAAAATTTATGCAAAGATTTTAAAGAACAAGATATTCGGATTACATTAGATGGAGTATTTAGCCATACGGGTGCAGATAGTATTTATTTCAATCGTTATGGACATTATGACAGTGTTGGAGCTTATCAATCTCAAGATTCTCCTTACTATCCATGGTTTACTTTTATGGAGTTTCCAAATGTTTATCAATCATGGTGGGGATTCACGAATTTACCAACTGTTGTAAAAGAAAATAAAGAATATCAAGAATTTATGTTCGATGCTAAAAATGGTGTCATTCCTTATTGGCAACGCTTAGGCATTAGCGGATGGCGAATCGATGTAGCAGATGAATTTCCTGATTGTTTTATTGATCAATTAAGAAAATCTGCCAAACAAGAAGATCCAGATTGCTTCTTATTAGGGGAAGTTTGGGAAGATGCTACAACAAAATTCTCTTACAACACAAGAAGAAGATATTTCCTAGGAAAACAATTCGATAGTGTGATGAATTATCCTTGGAGAAATGCGATTATTCGCTATGTTAAACATAAAGATGCCCGTCAGTTTTCTCTTGCTTTACTAGAGTTATTAGAAAACTATCCAAAACCCGCATTAGATGTTTTAATGAACTTATTATCGAGCCATGATACAGAACGAATTTTAACAGTATTAGCATTTGATAAACCAGAAGAATTCCCTGTTGAAAAACGTCCCAACTATAAACTGACTGCTAATGAATATCAATTAGCAAAAGAACGATTCTTTGTTGCATCCTTTATTCAATTTACTCTTCCTGGTGTTCCATGTATTTACTATGGGGATGAAATTGGTATGTATGGATTTAGAGATCCTTATAATCGTAAGACATTCAAATTCAATGAAAAAAATGATGAAGTTTTAGCATTCTATCAAGAATTAACGAACTTTAGACATCAACATCAAGAAGATTTTAAAGCTGACTGTGACATCATTAAAGTAACAGATGGCTGTATTGCTTATAAACGTGGCAAATTGCTATGTATCATCAATTTAGATGATTCTGCTCATTTCATTGCAAACTATTCAGGAGATATTCGTTATCAAAAAGGAGAATTTTACCCTACTCCTTACGGTATCGTAGTAGGCCCAAATAGTTTTGGAGCGATTGAATTAGTTTAATTTTCATATAAAAGAGAGTGAATAGAAATACAGTTTGTATCCTATTCACTCTCTTATTTTTATCTTATCCATGAATGAGATTAAATAATGGAATTAACACAATCGGTAAAAACATTGCAGGTAAAAAGTTCATCACTTTTATTTTTGTTAATTCTAATAAATTTAATCCTAAAGCTACAAGTAATAAAGAACCAACTGCAGACATTGCATAGACAATCGATTCACTTAAATAGGGTGCTACAAATTGAGCGAGTACCATTATTCCGCCTTCATACAAAAGAATCGCTAATGCAGATAACATAACTCCTGCTCCCTTTGTCGTTGACAAAATAATCGATGCAATTCCGTCAATAATCGCTTTTGTAATCAAAATTTGATGATTATCTCGAAGCCCTGCTTCAAGAGACCCCATTACTGCCATTGCTCCAACACAAAAGATTAATACTGCAGATACAAATCCCTCTGCCAATTGATTTTGAGAACCTTCTTTGGAAAATTTCTCTTGAATCAAATCTGCAAATTTTCGAATATTCTCCTCTAATTGCATCATCTCTCCAAGATACCCTCCAAGAGAAATACACACAATCATTAAAATCATATCTTGGTCTACTAAAGCACCTTTTAATCCGATAATAAACGTACTTAATGCTAATCCTTGCATGATATGCGTAGACATTTTTAGTGACATTCCTCTTTTTAATTGTAGTCCAATGATTGTACCAATCACAATCGCAATAACATTTATGATTACACCCATTTACTTTGGCTCCTTCTAGCAATACTGCTACAAGTATACCGCTTTCTTCATTGAAAATCTATCTAATTCCGTAATTCTAATGGATTCCTAATTTTATATAAAAAAGAACCGAATTCGAAAATTCGGTTCTTTTTCGATTGCCACTATATGTATGTTCTACAAGTAGTTTGGCTATCAGTTTATCGACAAATTAAGCATGTGGTTGTTCACTAGCTGATGCAGCCGGTTGTGAAGCAGGTGTTGCAGTAGCAGGAGCTACAGTTTCCTCTGCTTTGTCAGTAACCACTGGTTTTACTGTTTCAGTTGTAGTACTTGCTGCAGGAGCAGTAGTTTCTTCTACTTTTAGAGTTGTTGCATTTTCTGAAGTCTCTTTTTTTCCATCTTTATAAGCAGATTCTAATTTAATCGTATTTCTTTCTACTCCATAAGCATAAGTAATATAGTCTAAATATTTTTGAACTTCTGGAGATTTTTCTGTTAAATCTTTTTCATTTGGAATTGGAGAAACATAATCATCTGAAGTAGCTTCATTTTTATTAGCATCATGGTCGTGATGTTCAGCTTCGTTTTCATGTTTTTCAGCTTCATGGTCGTGATGCTCACCTTCGTGGTCATGTTTGTCCACGTCATAATCATGGTGGTGGTTATCTAAAATTGGTTTCCCATTTTTATCTTTATAAACGAAGTGGAAATGATTTCCATGACGAACGACATAACCTAATTCTGTTTCGGCTTCAATATCTTCTTTTCTGAAAACAAAACCATCGTTATCATGGTCGTAGTGCTCACCAGCGTGTTCATCCTTATCTCCACCGTGATCTTGATGTTCGCTAACGTGTTCATGTTTATCTGCATCATGATGATGTTCTTCTGCAGTGACTACTGGATTACCTTGTTTATCTTTATAAATAAAATGGAAATGGTCGCCATGGCGAACAATATATCCTGTTTCTGTTTCGCTAACAACATCTTTTTTATCAAAAACATAACCCTCTTCTACTTCTTCATGATGTTCATGCGCTACTGAATTTGTAGCCAATGTTGTAGCAATCGTTTGTTGGGCATTATTTTTATAGATAATTTATCATAACAAGTGCAACATAAAATAAACTCATAGCTAATCAGCT
>CAMYBO010000070.1 GCA_947254045.1 uncultured Granulicatella sp.
CACAGTTGATTAGCTATGAGTTTATTTTATGTTGCACTTGTTATGATAAATTATCTACAATAAAAAACGCCCTTTCAACAAGTCCTACAAACTTTATCGAAAGAACGTTTTCTTCACTCTATTAATCTTCTAATTCACAGACAAGCGCTTGGTAGCCAGCAAGAGAAAGTTGATCTCCTTGCCCATTCATTTGTGCTGGAATATTTGCTAGCAATACTTTTCTTACAGGTGTTGGTAAAGTAACGGTTTGCGGTTCGGCTTGATAGTTCACTAATACAAGCACACGTTTTTCTCCACGACGCTCATAAGCAATTATATTTTCCACTTCTTCTAAAGCAGGAATCAATGCTCCTTCTCGAACTGTCGAACCATAAACTTCATCACGATATAAAGCAGTTAGTGCTCTATAATAATTCAAGATAGATTGTGGGTTCTCTTCCTGTGCTTCAACATTAATGTCTCTTTGTGGTTGTTTTGAAACAAGCCAAGCTTTTCCAGTTGTAAATCCAAACTTCTCTTCTCCATTCCATTGCATTGGAGTACGAGCATTATCACGACTATATTTTGAAATAGCCTTCAACGCTTCTTCATCCGTTAGCCCTGCTTCTTTTGCAACATGATATTCATTTAATGTATTAATATCATCAAATTCATCAATTGATTCAAAAATTTGATTTTCCATTCCAATTTCTTGTCCTTGATAAATAAATGGAATTCCTTTACGAAGCATTTGCACTGTTGCAAGAGCTTTTTTACTAATCTCAATGACTTCTCCTTCAGGAATGTAATGAGAAACTCCACGTGGCTCATCATGGTTTTCAATAATCGTTGATAATACCCCAATGGGATCCGCACGACGATGCGCTCTAAAAATACTATCTTTCAATTCTTCTGCTGTTGGTAATTCATGACTATACCAGCCATTTCCCTTTTGCCCTAAAATCGTTTGTTTGAAATCGAAAATAGAAGAGAATACTCCTTCTTCTCCAATAAAGAAATGTAATTCTTCATCCGTTTCATTAAAGACTTCCCCTACAGTGAAAGCATTATAACGTGCAAATGTCTTTTCTTTCATTTCTTGTAAAAATGGTTCAATTGGTTGCGCATTTGCTAATGAATAACGAACTGGAACAAGTCCATTTTCTTGTTCAGATGGTAATGAACGCCACTCTAAATCCTTTTTAATATTAATAATGGCATCAATACGGAATCCTCCGATTCCTTTTTCTAACCACCAATTAATCATCGTATAAATTTCTTCTCGTACGACAGGATTTTGCCAATTTAAATCAGGTTGTCCTTTATGGAATGAGTGTAAATAATATTTATTCGTTCCAGGAACTTTATCCCACACACTACCCCCGAAATAAGTTTCCCAGTTATTTGGTTCTTTTTCACTTTCAATAAAATAGAAATAATCTGCATAAGGGCCCTCTGGATCTGCTAACGCTTTTTGAAACCATTCATGTTGATCAGAACAGTGGTTGACAACCAAATCCATAATAATCGAAATACCACGTTTTTTCGCTTCAGCAATTAGTTCTTCCATATCTTCCATTGTCCCAAACTGTGGATCAATCGCATAATAATCTGCAATATCATATCCTTGGTCGACAAACGGACTCTTATATACAGGAGACAACCATAAAATATCAATTCCCAAACTTTGTAAGTAATCGAGTTTTTCGATAATTCCTTTTAAATCACCAATTCCATCTCCATTACTATCATTAAAACTTTTTGGATAAATTTGATAAGCTACTTTGCCTTTCCACCAATCTTTTTCCATTATTGGTAGCCTCCTTCACAATCGTTAATGACTTTATTCTGATACAATTCCCTCACACTGTCAAGCAACAAAAAAAAGAGATAAACCATTGTTACGGCTTATCTCTCAAAAATAATTACTGTATTATAAGCACTTGCTATATTACGATATTGATAATATCTATAAGCATAAACGCCAGTACGATATAAATAGAAAATAACTAAAATAGCAAATAATTTACTATGTACAACCGTTAATATAACAAAGCTACATGCTATTATAAACATGATTATTGCATAACCTAAATCTTTAATTCTCACACCTTCATTACTTCTCTTCTTTTTTCTGTTTATCTTTAACATATCGATACGCATTAAAGGCACTAGAAATTCCAAATAAAGCAGCGACTAATGCATACCATTTATTATCGATCACTGCTAGTAATGCAAACGAAAGAGTACATAATGCATAAATAATTGTATTCCATAAATATAAAGGAATGTTCTTCATTTTTACGTCTCCTTATTTTAATTTATCATGTTCATATGTATGAACTAATTCTAAACCTTTAAACTTTTGCTGTCTTAATGCTTCATAAACAACAATCGCTGCTGTATTCGACAAGTTTAACGAACGAACATGAGTATCATTCATCGGTAATCTTAAACAACTCTCTTCATGTTCACGCATAAATTCTTCTGGCAGTCCCGTTGTTTCTTTTCCAAAAATGAAAAATTGTTCTTCATCCTTTGCCAAATCGACTTCATCATAACAGTGATTAGCAAATTTTGTAATTAAATAAATGGAACGATTGCCTAAATATTCCATAAATGCTTCTAATGAATCATGATACGTAATATCCACATCATTCCAATAATCAAGACCCGCACGTTTTAAATGCTTATCATCTGTTGAAAATCCTAATTGTCCCACTAAATGTAGCGGTGAATTCGTTGCTGCACAAGTACGAGCAATATTTCCAGTATTCGCTGGAATTTGTGGTTCAAATAATACAATATGATTAATCGTCATAAGATCCCTCCTCAGGATTTTTTGGTAGTTTTTCGTGTAATGTTTGAATTGCTTCTTCTAATTCAATGACTAAATCTGCTTCTTCCTTCGTTGTCGCTTCAACTTTTCGAGCTTTGTCTAACATTTCTGTAAAATAATGAATGAGTTCCTCACTTGATTCGGAGATAATCTCACTTACAGCCCAAGCTGCAGTTCCTTTCATAACAGGTCGCATATCTTCCTTCATCACTTTCAGTAGTAAAGGAACTGCTGTTTTATCTCGGTAATTCGCTAGCGCAATAATCGCATTTCTCTGTAGCGGCTTTTTCCCACGCCATGAGCCAGCCATCTTCCCAAATCGTTCTTTAAATTCCTTATTTGAGATGGTCACTAATGGTTTTAATAATGGATGTGTCTCTTCTACAGACGGTTCCATTTCAGGATGTAAATGAAAATCTTTTCCTTTATTATACGGACAAACTTGTTGACAAATATCGCACCCATAAATGACATGTCCCATTTTTTTTCGATATTCCTTTGGCATAAAGCCCTTCGTTTGTGTTTGATACGATAAACAACGTTGCGCATTCATTTTCCCATTTCCTAATAATGCATTGGTCGGACAAAAATCTACACAACGAGCACAATCTCCACAGCCATAATCAACGGGATCATCGACTGGAAATTCAATATTCGTAATTAATTCACCTAGATAAACATAAGAACCAAATTCCTTTGTCACTAATAAACCATTTTTCCCTACAAAACCTATCCCAGCACGTTCAGCAACACGAACATCGATTAGTTCTCCTGTATCAACCATTGGTTTGAAAGCAACATCTTCTTGGTTCACTTCACTTTTAATATAGTCAATTAATGCTTCCATTCTTCTAGATAAAATAAAATGGTAATCTTCTCCCCAAGAAGCTCTCGCAAAAGCTCCACGACGCTCACCTTTGACACGTTCAGGTTTCTGACTCGGCAAAGTCGGATATGCTAGAGCAATTGAAATAATTGTCTTAGGAGAATCAAAAATCTTCTCTGGATAAATTCTCTCTTCTAAAATCGGATGTTCAAATCCTGTTGTATGTCCTAACTCTTTAGATTCTTGCATTCCTTGAGCTAAATGATCAAAGGGTGCAGCAGAAGCAAAACCGATTTTATCGATACCAAGCTCCTTACTTTTCTTTTGAATTTTTTCCTTTAATAGAGCAGTATCCACCGATTCACTTCCTTTCACTTTCATTGATTCCTTTTCTTATTGTAACTCATTTTCCACAAAAAAACGATAAAAAAAACGCTAGCCTTCGGTGTCAATCACGGCGAAAGTTAACGTTAGTCTAGAGAGTCGATTATTTAGCAAATACTTACTAAATAAAGCGATAGAATTATCATAACTTTTTTTTATAAAAAAATCAATATTTTTTTACAAAAAATCTTTTGCGATTTTCCAAAAATTCCAGTCACACTAAATTCCTCAACTGACACTTTACAGATACGCTACCAACTCCTCCATAAAAGACAAAAAAAGAATGAATCCCTGAACGGAATCCATTCTTTCCTTCATATTATAATCCAAAGTTGATATATGTTGCTTGAGCTGCAACACCTGCTGGAATTGTACGAGTTGAAATTACGTTTACACCTTGTACGTTCATTTCTGAGATGAATAATGATCCATCTGCATTTACACGTTCAACAAATCCAACGTGACCATATACAGGGTCTGCTCCACCTACACCACGTTGGAATACAATTGCTGTACCTGCACGAGGAGTTGAAGAAACTCCGTAACCTGCTGCTGCAGCGTTCGCTGGCCATTCAGCTGCATTTCCTAATGCTGTAGTTCTAATTGGTGCTCCTAATTGAGCGAAACGGTTATATACATAATAAGTACATTGCCCGAAGTATCCACCATTTAAAGCTGCTACAAATGATGGGGCTGGAGCTGCAAATGAGCCACCTACCACGATATTCGCTGCTTTAGCTGGAGTTGATGCTGCTTCACTCTTCGCTGCAATTGTAGCTGGAGTTGATGCTGGAGCTGCTGCAGGAGTCGCTGCTGCTTGTGCAACTGCTTCTTCTGTAGCTTTTAACATTGCTTCTTTAGCTTCTTCTGCTGCTTTTTGTGCTGCTGCTTTTTCAGCATCTGCACGAGCTTTTTCAGCTGCTAATCTTTCTTTTTCTTGAACTAAACCATCACGTGCTGCGATTGCTTCTAATTCTTCATTTGAAAGATTTGCTAAAGTTGCTTTATGTTTATTAAATGTTGCACTTAACTCAGATTGTAAATTTTGTAATTGTGCTTCATTTGCTTCTTGTTGAGCTAAGTTTTCTTTTTGAGCTTGTTCTTTTGTTTGAACTTGTTCTTTATCACGAGCTTGTTCTTGCATTAATTGACGGTTCGCACCTACTAAGTCAACAACTACTCCAATACGATTTACTACATCTGTAATAGAATCTGCATTTAGTAAGAAATCAACATATGAACGTGCTCCATTTACTTGGACTGCACGAGCTTGATCTTTTAATTTTTCATTACGTTCTGCAATTAATGTTTCAAGTTTTGAAATTTCAGCTTTAAGCACTTCTAAGTTTGCTTTAGCAGTTTCTTGTTCTGCTTGTACTGAATTAATTCTTGATTGTACATTTGTTAAATCTTGAGATAATTGTTCTACTTGACCTGCTACTGCTTGTTTTTGATTGTTTAAATTTTGAATTTGAGAATTTGCTGAGCTAATTTGCGAATCAATATCTTGAGCGTTTACTGAAGGCGCTAATGTACCTAATGCTAACGCTGTTCCTGTTACTACGAAAGTTAATAACCTCTTGTTCAAATGATTCCCTCCAAACGATTTCTTATTTATATACATGGCACCATATAAAAGTGCTTATAATTCTGACTGGTATCATCATACCATACGACTAAAGTCTTATGTTAAATTTCGCAGAATTGTATTTTCATTGTAATAAAATTGTAACATTTCGTTTTATAGCTGATATAATCGCCTTTTCACCCCTCAATCTGTCATGTTTTTCATGACAATAATCGAGTAGGGGATAATTTCTAGCCCCTCTCACACCACCGTACGTGCCGTTCGGCATACGGCGGTTCAACTAACTTTTAACGCATGTCGTTCAATATAATAATCTAAACAACTAACCAGTCCTCTTTTCTTTAGGACTGGTTTTGATATAGCTCGTTTGAGTACTGACTTCTGTGCCCCTGTGGGTAGTGGTTCCCCCAATTCGACACCTTATCAGCTATCCATCTAGGAACTCCTAACTTAAGCAGCCCCCATAATCGTTTAGTTTTCATTTTCCATTGTTTCCAGATAATCACTCGTATTCGCGTTCGTAGCCTTTCATCTATTCGAGTCAATGTCTCTTTCATATTTCCTAATGAGAAATAATTTATCCAACCTCGAATTACCCAGTTTAATCATTGAATACGTGTAGTTAAGTCTATATTCCATTTCCTCTGTGTTAATTTCTTTAGTTTCAGTTTAAATTTCTGAATACTACCTTCATGTGGTCGACACTTCCAGACTTCTCATAATTCGTTGTTACTAACGCCCTCGGCGCTCATGAGACCTCACGGGATAAGTTGTACATCTTTCCTCGTTCACTCTCGTGATTTACGCATATAGGTTTACGACTACCTTTTCGGACTTTAAAGTCATGCGCCTTCTCATCCACTATATACGCCTTACTATCACGTTTCTGTTCATAGAGCCACAATTTCGTTATCCCTTCTTCTCCCCGCTACCTCACAGTAGTCAGGCTTGGGAGTCACTAGTAGGTTCACCGGTAGTAGGTGCCCTTGGAAGACTTTCACCTCAGATGTACGACATGCTCATCATACGCATAAAAAAGGCTAGATTTTGGGGTGTTTTTTAATGAAATTAACTTATGAACATAAAATAGAAATTTATCAACTGAGAAAACAAGGTAAAAGCTTAAAGAATCTTTC
>CAMYBO010000071.1 GCA_947254045.1 uncultured Granulicatella sp.
GAATAAGAATAGTATATAGAAATAAAGAAGAGGTGCAAACATGTTAGATAATTATATTGCAGAAGTAGTTGTCAGCAAGAAAGAATTAGAAGAAACAATCGAAAAATTAGGGAAAACTTTAACAGCAGAATATCAAGATAAAAATCCATTAGTTATCTGTATTTTAAAGGGAGCTATTTTCTTTATGGCAGACCTTGTTCGTGCAATGGATTGTGATTTAGAAGTGGATTTTATGGATGTATCTAGTTATGGTGATGCATTTGAATCTAGTGGTGAAGTTCGTATTTTGAAAGACTTAGATCAAAGTGTAAAAGACCGCCATGTATTAATTGTGGAAGATATTATTGATACAGGACGTACTTTAGCTCGTATTGTTGAGTTATTAAAACATCGTCAAGCAGCAAGTGTTAAAATCGTAACATTATTAGATAAACAAGAACGTCGTGTTGTTGCAATTGATGCAGATTATGTTGGAGTAGAAGTTCCAAATAAATTTGTAGTTGGCTACGGCTTAGATTACAAACAAGGATTAAGAAACTTACCATATATTGGAGTATTAAAACCAGAAGTGTATGAATCATAAGATTTGTTTAAGTTAATCATCAAAAATGGTCAAAGACATTTAAGTGTGATACACTGTTTGATACAACAATCTATGAATTGTAGGAGGCAAAATGAATAAAAATAATAATCGTCAAATATTTCGTAATGGTTTAATGTATATCATGATTTTTGTGGCAATTGTTGGTTTAGTTTCTTGGTTTAATCAAGAATCTAATGGACAAACAACAGAAGTCAGCTATACACAATTCGTTCAAGAATTGAAAAAAGGTGACATTAAAGAAATTAAAATGCAATATGCAAACTCCGTATATACTATTACCGGAGAATACAAAGAAGTTAAAGAAAATTCAAATACATCCTCTAAAGGATTAGCTATTTTTGATAAGAGGTCTTCTAAAACTTCTAATTTCAAAACAACAGTTTTACCAAATGATAGCACTGTAACAGAAATTAATAACGCTGCACAACAAGCAGGAACTCAAATAACTACTCTTCCTGAAAGTCAATCAGGAATTTGGTTATCACTTTTCTTGCAATTAGTTGTGCCATTAGGGATTTTTGGATTCTTAATGTTTAACTTATTATCTAGCCAAATGGGACAAGGTGGCCCACGTGGTGTGATGAACTTTGGTCGTTCGAAAGCTACAGATCAAAACAAACAGAAAGTAAAAGTTCGTTTCTCTGATGTAGCAGGAGCGGAAGAAGAAAAACAAGAATTAGTAGAAGTAGTAGAATTCTTAAAAGATCCTCGTAAATTTACAGCTCTTGGTGCACGTATTCCTGCAGGGGTGTTATTAGAAGGCCCTCCAGGGACAGGTAAAACTTTATTAGCAAAAGCAGTTGCTGGTGAAGCAAATGTTCCATTTTTCTCAATTTCAGGTTCTGAATTTGTGGAAATGTTCGTAGGTGTAGGGGCAAGCCGTGTTCGTGATTTATTTGAAAATGCGAAGAAAAATGCTCCAGCTATTATCTTTATTGATGAAATTGATGCTGTTGGTCGTCAACGTGGTACTGGTATGGGTGGAGGTCACGATGAACGTGAACAAACTCTGAACCAATTATTAGTTGAAATGGATGGTTTTGAAGGGACAGAAGGCGTTATCGTGATTGCTGCAACAAACCGTTCAGATGTATTAGATCCAGCTTTATTACGTCCAGGACGTTTTGACCGTCAAATTTTAGTAGGTCGTCCAGATGTTAAAGGACGTGAAGCAATTCTGAAAGTTCATGCTAGAAATAAAAAATTAGCAAAAGAAGTGGACTTAAAAGTTATTGCTCAACAAACTCCAGGTTTTTCTGGTGCAGAATTAGAAAACTTATTAAATGAAGCTGCATTAGTAGCTGCAAGAAGAGATAAAACAGCGATTGACAAGTTAGATGTGGATGAAGCACATGACCGTGTCATTGCTGGTCCAGCGAAAAAAGATCGTGCAATTAGTGAAAAAGAACGTAAAATGGTTGCTTTCCACGAAGCTGGTCATACAATCGTTGGGATGGTATTAAGTGATGCACGTGTCGTTCATAAAGTGACAATTGTTCCTCGTGGGCGTGCAGGTGGATATGCGATTATGCTTCCAAAAGAAGATCGCTTCTTAATGACTAAAAAAGAATTATTCGAACAAGTGGTTGGTTTACTTGGTGGACGTGCTGCTGAAGAGTTTATCTTTAATGAGAAAACGACAGGAGCAAGTAATGATTTCGAGCAAGCAACAGGAATTGTTCGCAGTATGATTACAGAATACGGAATGTATGATGAATTAGGAACTGTTCAATATGAAGGAAATCATCAAGTTTTTATTGGACGTGACTATGGTCAAACAAAAGCTTATTCTGATCAAGTTGCATTTGAAATCGATAATGCAGTTCGCTCTATTATGAAAGAAGCTTATGCACAAGCCTTACAAATTTTAGAAGAACATAAAGATCAATTAACATTAATTGCTGAAAAATTACTAGAATTAGAAACTCTTGATGAACGCACGATTAAAGCATTATTCGAAACTGGAGAAATGCCTACTGAAGATGCTGAAGATGAGTATCCAAGTGAAGCAGAAGCAGCTAGTTTCGAAGAAGCTAAAAAAGCTTTAGCAAAACGTGAAGCATCAAAACAAGATGACTCTGAAGAAGAATCTGATTCAAAAAATAATTCAAAAAATGATTTAGAATAATGACAAGAAAGTGAGAAGGGAAAGTCAACGCTTTTCTTTCCCACTTTTCTTTTATGAAGGAAAGAAGGAATGAAGAATGAAAGATCATTTATTAAAAGTATTAGCTTTTAATGATGAAGTTAAAGCAGTTGCCATTGTAGCGACTGAAGCAGTATCGCAAGCGCAAAAACGTCATGATACTTGGAGTGCAGCTACAGCAGCATTAGGTCGTACGATGATTGGGACGCAATTATTAGCGACAAGTTTAAAAGGGAAAGAAAAAATTACGGTTCAAGTCAATGGAGATGGCCCTGGTGGGAAAATCATGGCGGAAGCAAATGGCTTAGGTCAAATGAGAGGTTATATTTCAAATCCCCATGTTAGCTTACCTTTAAATGAAAAAGGAAAATTAGATGTGCGTGGCGTTGTGGGCACTAACGGGACGATTACCGTTATTAAAGATTTACAAATGAAAGAACCTTTTTCTGGCCAAATTCCAATTGTAGATGGTGAATTAGGAATGGACTTCACTTACTATTTAGCTGTTTCAGAACAAATTAATGGGGCAGTTGGAGTGTCTGTATTAGTAAATCCGGATGAATCGGTTCGTGCTGCAGGAGGATTTATGATTCAATTACTTCCTGGAGCTAGTGAAGAAACAATTGTAGAAATTGAAAGACGTATTAGTGAAATGCCTCTTGTTTCAAAATTGATTGATCAACAAGAAGAACCAATTGATTTATTAAATCGTTTATTAGGAAAAGAAAATATTAAAGTGTTAGAAGAATTACCTGTCGAATTTCGTTGTCCATGTACAAGAGAAAGATTTAGTGCGGGATTATTATCAATTGGGGTAGAAGACTTACAACATTTAATTGATGAAGATCATGGTGCAGAAATTGTTTGTCATTTTTGTGGTGAGAAGTATCAATTTACTGAAGAAGATTTAAATGGATTAATTGAAGAAATTAAAGCTCAAAATAAATAGTGAATTTAGAAAGTCTTTTCTTTTATTTAAAAAATTACATTGCAAAAAACTTCAAACAGGTCTACAATAACGATGAAAACGATTAAAAAAGGAGAGGTTTTAATGAAACAATCGATTGGTGTTGATATTGGGGGAACAAAAGTAGCAGTTGCTATTATTAATGAAAAGGGAGAAATCGTAAGCCGTAGACAAGCACCTAGTGAAGTTGAAAGTGCTGAAAGTTTATTTGAACAAGTTGTTCGATTAATTAATGAAGAGTTAAATGAACATCCATTTTCAATCCAAGAGTTGGAAGGGATTGGAATTGGTTTGCCAGGGAAAGTAGATGTAGAGAATGGAGTAGCCGTTTTCCAAAACAATATTCCATGGCCTAATTTCCCAATTGTTAAAAGATTACAAGAAGTTTATGGCAGTATTCAAGTAAAAATTGATAATGATGTAAAAGTTGCTGCCTATGCAGAATATCGTCTTCAAAATTTAACAGAAAAAGAAATGTTTGCGTATGTCACTTTATCAACAGGAATTGCAGCAACGAATATTGTTCATAATGAAATTCTTAGAGGATCAGGTTTCTCAGGTGAAATTGGATTTATTCCAGTTCATTTCTTTGGTCAATGGATGAGCTTGGAAGAAGCTTGTTCAGGGGTAGGGATTCAAAAGAAAGCTCAAGAATTATATCAAGATACTTCTGTGGCCACTAAAGATGTGTTTGAAAGATGGCGTCAAGATGATGCAATAGCTACAGATATTATTCGACAAGCTGCGAGCGGAATAGCAAGTAGTTTACATGCGATGATCTGCTTATTAGATCCACATGTGATTGTATTTGGAGGAAGTGTATCGAATTATAATCCGGACTATATTGAATTAGTTAAAGAAATTTTAGAGACTCGTTTGCATGCTGAGCAAAAACATGTATTAAAACGTACAGTTACATCTACGATTAAAGGTGATAATGGAATTATCGGTGCGGGATTATTAGTTTTATAGAAGATGAAAGGTTGGAAGTTTTCTCCAACCTTTTTATTTGTTTAAAAAAAGATGAGAGTTTAAAGAGGAAATTCTAATATGTGAAGAATTTTAGTATTTTCCCTTATAAAAGTGTGCTATTTTAAGGATTAAGATTTTCAGAAAATCTATAATATGGTATACTTTTATTATGTGACAGTTTAGACTTTGACTGTGAGACGATTAGATGATAAAGAAGGGAAATGAATAAGGTGTTTGAAAAGTTATTAGATCGACTATCAAGTTTTAAGGGGGAAACTGAAAAAATCTATCGTCATGATTTATTTTTAGAAGAGGAATTATCTCCAGCACAATATTGGGAATACTCTGATAAATTAGCTTATTATTTACAGGAAAGATTGCAAGATAATCGTCAACCAATCGTAGTATATGGTCATAAGCATCCAATGATGCTCGTTTATTTCTTAGCTTGTGTTAAATCAGGACGTGCATTTTGTCCAGTTGATGTAAATACACCGATTGACCGTGTACAAGATATTGTTGCAACAGTGCAGTCACCAGTAGTGTTAACAAGTGAAGAGATTGTGTTGGATACTCCATTATTAGATGTTTCAGCCACTAAAGAAATTCTTTGTACGACAACTCAAAGTATTGACCCTAAATATTATGTAAAAGATGAAGATATTTTCTATATTATTTTCACATCAGGAAGTACAGGTAAACCAAAAGGAGTTTCGATTACTTACGAAAATCTAAATAACTTCTTGAAATGGTATACAGGTTATTATACAAATAAAGGACGTCAAATCTTTTTAGGACATCCACCATTTTCATTTGACTTGTCAGTGATGTCTTTATGGCCATCACTTTATATGAATGCACCATTAGTTCAAATTGATAAACAGCACTTACAAGATTTTAAAGTGCTTTTCAATACATTAAAAGAATCAAATGCAACTGTTTGGATTTCAACGCCTTCATTTGCAGAGATGTGTTTAGTCGATCCAAGTTTTAATCAAGAATTATTACCACAAGTGAATCAATTCGTCTTTTGTGGTGAAAAATTATTTGCAACGACTGCTCAAAAATTATTAGACCGTTTCCCAAATGCAGAAGTTGTAAATACTTATGGTCCAACAGAATCTACTGTAATGATTACATGGATATCGATTACAAGAGAAATTTTGGAACAATACCCAAATAATTTACCAGTTGGTGTGATTAAACCAGGAACGACCGTTACGATTGATGGAGAACAGAGTGGGGAAATTATTATCCAAGGGGATACAGTTGCGAATGGATATTATCAAAATCCAGAAATGACGCAGAAAAGTTTTATTATCCCTGAAGTTGGAGAACGTAGCTATAAAACAGGGGATTTAGGGCACTTTGAAGGAGATTTATTATTCTGTGAAGGCCGTATTGACTTCCAAATCAAATTACATGGACATCGTATTGAATTAGAGGATATTGATAATAATTTATTGAAAAATCCTAAAATTCGTCAAGCAGCAACAGTGCCGTCGTACGCAGAAGATGGAAAAATTAAATCCATCATTTCTTATGTTGTTTATACAGAAGCAGTGGAAAGTCGATTTGCTACCGGTAAATTAGTAAAACAAGATTTGGCACAATATGTTCCAGAATATATGATTCCTAAAAAAATTGTCTTTTTAGATGAAATGCCATTAAATAATAATGGTAAAATTGATAAGAAAAAATTAAAGGGGTTATAGAATGGAGTATTTTGAAGGTTTAGATTTCTTTGGAACATTATTTTTTGCATTGATTCCAGTGATTCTATTACGATTGTTTGAAAAATCGGTTTATTGGATTACTTTTGTTCTGTCAGTTGGGATAGCCATTGCAGTATTTAAAGAGCAACCAAATCATTTTATAAACTTAGTTGTCTTCATTGTAGAAACCTATCTATTAGTTCGATTAGGGTTTCATTTTAGAGAAAAGAAATCTACGAAATATCCAATTTTATTTTTTGCGAGTTTATTATTAATCGCTGTAAAAACAGTAGTTGTA
>CAMYBO010000072.1 GCA_947254045.1 uncultured Granulicatella sp.
TATATATTTTGCATAAGAAACCTCCATGTTTTCTATGTTTACAGAGATAATAACATAACTAAAGTAAAAAAGTAAATAAAAAATATTTTTTTATAAAAGGGTTTACAAAATAAATTTTAATGGTATACTTTTGGTATAAGTTAACTTTGAATCGATTTACGGAAGGTGAAAAAATTGAAATGGACATTTAGATGGTACGGAAATGACGATCCTATTACGTTAGATCATATTCGACAAATTCCTAATATGTATGGGGTTGTGGGAACCTTAGTAAAAAAATTACCAGGGGACCTTTGGACAAAAGAAGAAATTTTAGAATTAAAAACTTCAGTGGAGTCAAAAGGGCTTAGTTTAGCAGGAATTGAAAGTGTATCGATTCATGATTCGATTAAAGCTGGGACGCCTGAACGAGATCACTATATTGAAATTTACAAGGAAAATATTAAAAATTTAGGAGAACTTGGGGTAAATGTAATTTGTTACAGCTTCAAACCAATATTTGGATGGGCAAAAACGAATCTTGAATATGAATTACCAGATGGTTCTCATACGCTTGAATATGATGATAAAGTAGTCCAACAAATTGAACCTAAGCAAATGTTTGGATTAATAAGTGGACAAACTTCTGGATTTCAATTATCAGGTTGGGAGCCGGAGCGTCTTGCTAAATTTCAAAAATTAGAAGATATGTATAAAGGAATTACTGAAGAAACATTATTCGAAAATCTTTGTTACTTTTTGGAAAGAGTGATTCCTGTTTGTGAACAATATGGAGTGAAAATGGCGATTCATCCAGATGATCCACCGTTTGATATGTTTGGTCTTCCTCGTATTACTAAAAATAAAGAAGACATTTTAAAAATTGTAAATGCAGTTGATTCAGATTATAACGGAGTGACATTATGTACGGGTTCTCTTGGAGCCAATCCAGAAAATGATTTAGTTGAAATTATTCACTCGTTGAAAGGGAAAATTCATTTTGCTCATTTAAGAAATGTACAAATTCTTGGAGATAAACATTTCCTAGAATCAGCCCATCTAAGTAAAGAAGGTTCATTAGATATGTATGCTATTGTGAAAGCTTTGCATGACATCGAATTTGATGGAATTGCTCGTCCTGATCATGGGCGTACAATCTGGGGAGAAGTTGCAAGACCTGGTTATGGATTATATGATCGTGCCATTGGTATTTCATACTTACAAGGACTTGAAGAAGCAGTAGAAAAACAAAATTAAAGCTTAAAAGGGAGCTATATAATATGAAAATCGGAATTATAGGTCTCGGTAAAATGGGATTAAATTTAGCATTAAATGCTAAGGAACATGATTTTGAAGTAGTGGGTTTTGATGTGTCAGCTGAGTCAATGGAGAAGGCTAAAAAATCAGGATTAAATGTTAGTAATTCTATAGAAGAATTGATTGGAAATTTAGGTGAAATAAAAGTAGTGATGCTTAGTCTTCCAGCAGGAAAAATTACAAATAGAGTTGTTAATGAATTATCAAATATTTTAAACAGAGGCGATGTTGTTATTGATAGCGGAAACTCTAATTATAAAGATAGTTTAATTAACTATCAAACTTTAAAGGAAAAAGAAATATTTTTCCTTGATTGTGGAACTTCAGGAGGAATGAGTGGAGCAAGAAATGGTGCTTGTCTAATGATTGGAGGAGATCAAGAAGCTTTTGATAAAGTTAAAGAATTTTTTGAAGCCATTGCAATTGAAGATGGATGTCTGTTTGTAAATCAACCTTCCGCAGGACACTATTTGAAGATGGTTCATAATGGAGTGGAATATGGGATGATGCAAGCCATTGGAGAAGGTTTTAATATTTTGGAACACTCTGGATTTAAATTCAATCATGAAAAGGTAGCAAAAGTTTGGAATAATGGATCTGTTATTCGTTCTTGGTTAATGGAGTTAGCTCAAGAAGCTTTTCGTAAAGATCCTAAACTTGAGAAAATTGAAGGTGTGATTGGAAGTAATGGAGAAGCAAAATGGACCCTAGAAGAAGCTCTTCGATTAGGAGTGCCGACTCCAGTGATTGCAGATTCGTTGTTTGTAAGAAACTGTAGCTGTGGTACAGATGAGTTCTCAAATAAACTAGTTTCTTCTTTAAGGAATGAATTTGGTGGCCATGAAATGAAGATGAAATAAATATAGGGGGGGATTTGAATGAGTCATCATAAAATCGCAATTGTAAACTCTAGTAGTTTTGGAAGAATATTCCCAAAACACTTAGAAAGATTAAGGAAAATTGGTGAAGTTGAATATTTTACCTTTCCACAAGAAATTCCAGGAAAGGAACTAGCAGAGAATTTAAAAGGGTACGATATTATTATTGCAAGTGTGACTCCTTTTTTTAATGATGAATTCTTTAAACATAAGGATGAATTGCTATTAATTTCAAGACATGGAATAGGGTACAACAATGTGGACCTATTAGCAGCAAGAAAACATAATACAATTGTTTCCATTATCCCAGCTCTTGTAGAAAGAGAAGCAGTTGCTGGTAATAATATAACAAATTTATTAGCAGTTATGAGAAGAACGGTTGGTGCTTTAGATGCGGTTGAAGAAAATCAATGGGAAAATCGAGCTTCATTTATTGGACATTCTCTATATAACAAAGTAGTGGGGGTTATCGGAATCGGAAATACAGGAGGATGTGTTGCTGAAACACTAAAATTCGGATTTAGATGTAGAGTCCTAGCATATGATCCTTATAAAAGTAAATTAGAAATTGAACAACACGGTGCTGAAAAAGTAGGATTTGAAGAATTGATTCGTAATGCAGATATTATTTGTTTATGTGCAAATCTTACTGATGAAAATTATCATTTTATTTCAAAAAAGGAAATTGAAATGATGAAACAAAATGTTTATATTTCCAATTCTGCACGTGGAGCGTTAGTTGATGAAGAAGCAATTGTAGAAGGGTTAAAGTCTGGTAAAATTGCAGGATTTGCAACTGACGTGTTAGAAGTTGAACCAGGGCGCGCTGACCATCCATATCTTGCGTTTGAGAATGTAGTTGTTACTCCACATACTTCTGCGTATACCATGGAATGTTTAGAGGCAATGGGCGAAAAATGTGTAGAAGATTGTGAGATGATTGTCAAAGGGAAGCTTCCGATAAGATCTGTTCAGAGTGAAAGTAGTTATGTGAAAGGAGAAGTATAATGATTGTCGATTTAAAAGTAAAGGTTGGTCCACAGTATTATCGTTATGCGGTTAATGCAATTGATGAAGTGGTAAACGTTTTGGATGCTTATAAGGCTAAAACAGTATTAGTTGTTCATGGAACTGTTTCATGGGAAAAGGCTAAAGTTTTTTTAACCTTTTTAGATTCAAAAAAATATCGTTTTGTTTTTCATCAATATACAGGTGAATGTAGTTACTATGGAACTGATTTAGTTGTAGATAAGGTTAAAACCGAAAATTGTGATTTTGTTATTGGAGTTGGTGGTGGCAAGTTGACTGATTTAGTAGGATATGCCGCTAATGTAGCGAATATTCCGTTTGGTGTAATTCCCACTTTAACAAGTAACTGCGCTCCTTGGACACCACTTTCTGTAATGTATAAAGAAAATGGAGATTCTGAAGGGAAAACTGAGCATTTTCTAAAACAAGCAAGTTTCTTTATTACGGATCCAAGATTAGTTATAGATTCTCCAGTTGAGTACTTTGTAGCTGGGATTGCAGATACTCTTGCTAAATGGTACGAATCAGACTTAATTACTTCTCAAGAGTTTCTACAGTCAGAATCTTTTGTATCACTTGCTAGATATATTGCAAAAATGTCAAAAGAGGTTTTAATGAAAAAGGGTAATAAAGCTATCGAAGATATGAGAAAACAAGTACTTAGTGATGAATTTATTCAATGTTCTGAGATAGTATTTGCAGTAGCAGGTCTTGTAGGTGGTTTGGGTGACAAATATGCTAGGAATGCAGCGGCACATGCCATTCATGATGGGATTGCAAAATATATTCATGAAAGTCATAATTTTTTACATGGTGAGAAAGTAGCTTACGGGATTTTCTACCAATTAGCATTAGAAAATAAATGGAATATTATTGATGAATTGATACCCTATTATGAAGAGTTAAATTTACCTCAATCTTTACATCGTATGGGAATTTATCCAGAAGATGAAACAGTGATAAATGATATTGTTAGATTTATAGATAGTAAAGCTAAAGTTCATTTATTACCAATTGAAATTAATTTTAATTATTTAAAAGAAAAATTATTAGAGTTAGAAGAGTATATCTCTAACAAATAAAGGAGGAATAAGGTAATGGAAACATTATCAGTAGTACAAAGTTTGTTAATTGCCCTTTGGGTAGCAGCTGTTATGTCTAGATGGCTTGGTGGCGGTGCGACATTAACACTTCGCTTCTCACCATTAATGACTGGTTTAGTTTGCGGAATTATTATGGGAGATATTACCAATGCAATGATTGTTACAGCTGCACTTCAATTAATTTACATGGGAGTATTCTCTCCAGGGGGTTCAATGCCTTCAGAGCCTGCAATTGCCGCTGCAATTGCCGTTCCAGTAGCTTTACTAGGTAATTTAACACCGGAAGCAGCTATTGGGGTTGCCGTCCCAGTTGGATTGTTAGGAAGTTACTTATATCAATTCAGATTCTTCTTAAATACATTTTTAGGAAAATATATGGATCGTGCAGTAGAAAATATGGACGATGGTGCAATTAAACGTTCAATTATTTGGTATCCTACTATTGCTTCATTCGTATTATTTGTACCATTAGTATTTGGGGCTTTATATTGGGGAGCTCCAGTTATTGCAGATGTTATTGTTCAATTAAAAGAAACAGTCGTTCTTCATGTGTTGGAAGTTGTAGGAGGAGGATTAGCAGCAATTGGTATTTCTACAACAATCTATGTTATCGGACGTAAAGATTACTTAGTATTCTTCTTATTAGCATACTTCATGAGTGTAATCTTTAAACCTTTAAACATTACAATGGTTACTTACGCAATTATTGGTGTTCTTGTGGCTGCTATTTTTGTAATGGTTACAAAAAACAACAATCAACCAGTAGCTGCTAGCCCGGCTGCATCATCAAATACTCAATTCAATGATGATGGTGGCGACGATGATTTTTAATTGGAGGAATAGATAATGAATACTGAAACAACTCAAAAAAATCCTGCATTAGCTCCTGAAGAAATTACTCAAAAGGATGTTACTAAAGCATATTTAAGATGGCACTTTGCAAATGAAATTCCACACTCATTTGATCGTTATCTTGCACCATCATTACTATACGGAATGATGCCTGTTCTTAAGAAATTATATAAAGATCCAGATAAAAGAAGAGAAGCATACAAGAGACAATTACTCTTTTTCAACACTCAATTAACTTGGGGTGGTGGGGTCATCAGTGGTTTAATGTCGTCAATGGAAAAAGAAAGAGCTCGTCAAGAGTATGAAAATGAAGAAATTACAATGACTGATGACTTAATGTACAATACAAAAGCTGGTCTAATGGGTGCTCTTGCTGGTATCGGGGATGCGATTGACTCAGGTACAATGCAATATATCTTTATTGCGATTGCTGTTCCTTGGGCTCAAGAAGGTAGTGCGCTAGGTGCGTTATTCCCATTCATTGCATTTGCTTTATATCAAGTCTTAATCGGTTTGTTCTTTGCACGTCAAGGTTTCTCTTTAGGTAGAAATGCAACTAGTTTAGTTCAAAGTTCAGGAGTTAAAGACGCGATTAGTTTATTGTCAATTTTAGGGTTATTTATGATGGGGATTTTGGCTGGTAACTATGTTAAAGTAATTTCAAGTTTACAATTTACACTCTCTGGTAAACAATTTGTTATACAAGAATTACTTGACAAAATTGTACCTGGTATTTTACCGTTAGCAGTAGTAATGGGTGTATATTATTACTTCGTTAAGAAGGGGCTAAAAGTTACCCAAGCATTGTTATGGTTAACATTAATTCTTATAATTCTTGCATCTATTGGAATTTTATAATTTGGAGGTACCAATAATGGGTAAAGTTAATTTAGCACGTGTGGATGAACGATTAATTCACGGACAAGTAATGATTACATTATCACAAAGAAATGGAGTGAACTCAATTTTTGTTGTAGATGATGTAGTTGCGAAAGATCCTTTCATGAAGGATTTATATAAGAGTGCAGGAAATCGCACTGGGCAAAAGACAATTGTAGTTTCTGAAGAAAAAGCAAAATTTTATTGGGATGAATACAAATTTAAAGAATATAGCTGTATTTTAATTGCAAAAACTGTTGCAACAATTGCAAATCTTATTAAACATGGTGTTCCAGTTGAAGAATTAAATATTGGTGGTATTGCGAAGAAAAATGATGATGATGTATTAGTTACAAAATCTGTCCATTTAAATAAAGTTGATGCTGAAACTCTAAAAGATCTTCATGATAACTATGGAGTTAAAGATATTTATTTCCAAGCTACTCCTTCAGCAGGTAAAACATCTTTAGAAGATGTACTTAAAAATTTTAATTTATAAGAGGTAGAACCATGGAAAGTAATCGCCAAATGAACGATTGGATTGTTCGTTATGGATTTCTTTATAAAAAAAGAAATTCAAACAAACAAAAGGATAAATTTATTCCTGTCTCTTATACACATCTGACGCTGCCGACGACCTAACACAGGTGT
>CAMYBO010000073.1 GCA_947254045.1 uncultured Granulicatella sp.
TTAATCCTAGTAATTTTCGTATACAGTAGTCCATGAGAGAAATCCTCCTTTGATTTGTTTTCGTCGACTTAATCATAACCTGGATTTCTCTTTTTTGCATGTAAAAAATCCTGTCGGTGATTTCTCACCAACAGGATTTTTCGAACAACCTTTATCGCTTAATGTCTAATAATATTAGCCAGCAACAACTTGTGTACCGCCATCACCTTTTAATACTTCAGCGATATTTTCTAATGAAGTAATGATAGCTTTACCTTGTGGATAGTTTTCAACGAAAGCAATTGCTGCTTCAACTTTTGGTAACATTGAACCAGGAGCAAATTGGTTTTCTCCAATATATTTTTTCAATTCGCTAGTTGTTACAGTTTCTAATTTTTGTTGATCTGGTTTATTGAAGTTTACATATACATTGTCAACACCTGTTAATACGATGAATAAGTCTGCTCCAACTAATTCAGATAATGTTTGACTTGCGAAGTCTTTATCGATAACCGCTTCAACACCTGTTAAGAATTTAGTTTCTGGATCTTCAATAACTGGGATACCTCCCCCACCTGCTGTAATGACAACAGTTCCTGTAGCAATTAAGTTTTTAACTGTGTTTACTTCTTTAATTCCAACTGGTTTTGGTGATGGAACTACTTTACGGTAACCACGACCTGCATCTTCTTTAAATGTTGCACCAGTAGCTTCTGCTTGTTCTTTAGCTTCTTCTTCTGTTAAGAATGGTCCAATTGGTTTAGTCGGATTTGAGAATGCTGGGTCATCTTTTGAAACAATTACTTGTGTTACTACTGCCGCTACATCTTTTTTAATGCCACGTGCTTGTAATTCATTCACTAATGCATTTTGTAACCAGAATCCGATTGAACCTTCTGTCATCGCAACACATGTATCTAATGGCATTGCTGGATTTTTTTCTGAATCAGCTGCTGCTTGTTGTAATAATAAGTTACCAACTTGTGGTCCATTACCATGAGTAACTACTAATTCGTCGCCATTTTCAATGAATTGTACTAAGTATTTTGCTGTTTGAATTAATGCTTCTTGTTGTGCTTTTGCTGAAGCATCTGATGATAAAATTGCGTTACCGCCTAACGCTACTACGATTTTACGTGACATTTTTATAAACTCCTTTATGATTGAATTTCAATCGAATACTATTTTTTACCGGCTAATCGATATACTGCTTCTGCATAAATATCCATTGAATCAAATATATCTCTTAACGACATTTTTTCATTTTCCATATGGAATGTAATTGGTGAATCTGGGAATACTGCTCCATAAGCGACACAATTTTTCATTGTACGAGCAAATGTTGCGCCACCTGAAGATTGTGGTAAGTGAGTTGTATCTCCAGTTTTTTCTTGATAGACAGCCATTAATGTATCAACTAGAACGCTATCTAATGGTACATACAATGGCCCTAAGTAATCAAACTCTTCATATTCTAATCCAAATTCTTTTGCTTTTTCAGATAAAGTTTTTACAATTTCTTCTTTATCTGCTAATACTGGAATTCGGATATCAATACGAATTTCTGATTTTTCTGGTGTAATCGTCAATCCTGCGACATTGAATGTTAAACCACCCGATGGCTTATCTTCAATTTTTCCTAAAATACTACTACCTGTAGCATCTTCTCCAACTACTTCTGAAATAAATGCTAATGCTGGATGAGCAACAACTGAATGAAGCCCCTTAACTAAGCGAACTAATGCATTCACACCAAGCGGTGCATCTTTTGCATGTTTAGAAACTCCTAAAACAGTTACTTCATCCTCTTGCGTTTCATATTCAAAATTTAATGAAGATAATTTCTCTACTACTTTAGAGAAATACTCTCCTTTATAAAACGCTTTACCTGGTACTACATTGAAAGCATCTCCTGAATGAAAGTCTAAGGCGTCGCTTCCAGTTCCATGCAATTTCACTTGTAATAAACCTTTTTCAGCATATGTTAATGGGAATTCCGCATCAGGTGCAAATCCCATTGTTGCTTCTTCTTCTAACTCGCCATAACGAGCTAAACAACGCCATAATGTTTCTTCATCAGTCCCAAAAATGAATCGGATCCGTTTGTCAAATTCCACTCCTGCATCCATTAATGCTTTTACCGCATGTAAAGCTGCCATTGAAGGGCCTTTGTCATCTTGAGTCCCTCTTCCATAAAGGAAACCATCTTTTAGAACAGCTTCAAACGGTGGAGTGTCCCAATTATTCAAATCCCCAGCTGGAACAACATCCAAGTGACATAAAATTGCTAAAGACTCTTCGCCACTTCCTACTTCAGCATATCCATAATATCCTTTAGGATCAATGTAAGTACTAAAGCCAAGTTCACGACATAGAGCCAATGCATCTTCTAATGCAAATTGAATATCTTTTCCAAAAGGAGTATCTCCTTCACCTTCATTTAGAACAGAAGGAATACGGACCAATCTTTTAATTGATTCAATACATTCTTCTTTATTTTTTTCTGTAATAAATGTGTTCATCGTATCCTCCTTAAGAATAAGAAATCCCCCCTAAAATCGAGGGGAGTTCTTTTAAAGTTATTTGACTAATTAAATATTAATGAATGTTCCTAAAATTAATAATAGAATTGAAACGCCCATTACAATACCTACTAATTTAGCAATAAATTTCCACCATGTTGTTACTTCGATACGTCCTAATGCTAATGCACCCATTACGATACCTGAAGTTGGTGATAGTAAGTTTAGTACCCCATTTGCTGATTGGAAAGCAGTAATTACTAATGATTGAGATACATTTACGAATTCTCCTAAAGGAGCTAAGATACCAATTGTAGCACCTGCTAAACCTGAAGAAGAAGGAATTAAGAATGATAATGGTAAGTAGAAGATGTATGTTAATACAATAAATACTTGAGCTGATAAACCTGATAATGCATTTTCACCAAAGTTCAAGATTGTAGCAGTAATCATACCATCGTTCATAATTACTTGAATACCACGAGCTAATGCACAGATTAAAGCAACACCTAATAAATCTGCAGCACCAGTCATAAATACTTGAATGAATTTTTCTTCTTTCATTCTGTAAGTAATACCTATTAATACAGCCATCATTAAGAATAACATTGTAATTTCAGGGAAGTACCATTCACCTAAAGGGGATGATTGACCAAATACTTGACCAATAAATGGAATACCTACAAGTACTTCATTAATTTTTTCAAATACATGAATATTGAATTTAGCCCATGGAATTAAGCTTAAAATCATGATAATGAATGTAAATACGAATACTGTTAATACAGCTTTTTGTTTTCCGCTTAATTCAGCTTCTGTTTGTTCAACATTGAAGTAAGTTAAATCAGCTTCACGAGTTGCATATGTTAATGATTTAGAATGATCTTTTTCTACTTTACTTGCATAGTTATATACATAGAATGCAGAAATTGCCCACATTACAACGAAGAAGATTAAACGTAATCCGATACCTTCTGCAACGCTGATACCAGCCGCATCAGAAGCAACCCCTGTTGCGAATGGGTTAACTGTTGAAGCTAAACATCCGATTTGAGAACCAATTAATACAATTGCGACCCCTGTAATTGTATCAAAACCTACTGCTAACATTACAGGAACGATTAATGGGTAGAATGCCATTGTTTCTTCACCCATACCATAAGTTGTTCCACCTAATGCGAATAAGAACATCAATACAGGAATTAATGCTTTTTCACGTCCTTTATATTTTCGAACGATAGAAGCAATCCCTACGTCAAGTGCTCCTGTTTCAGTAACAACTCCTAAGAATCCACCAACCATTAAAATGAAGAAGGAAACTTGGATTGCACCATCTGTATTAATTTCAATTTCATTTGGTTGATCTTCATTTAATTTATGCTCACGTCCTAACATACCATAAACGGGAGCCATCACAACATCATAGAAACCTTGAGGGTTTGAATCCACTTGTTGATATGTACCAGCAATTAAGTTACCGTCTTCTGTTTTATCATATTGTCCAGCTGGAATAATCCAAGTAAATAAAGCCATAATTGCAATAATAATGAATAAAACAGTATATGAAGAAGGCATTTTAAAACCTTTTTTTTCAGCTACTTGTTCAGACATAATAATATCCTCCATCTATTTATAAAAAAGACCATTCTGATTCTGATTCAACATCAGAACCAGAATGGCTTTCTATGTTACTTTTTGTTATTAAACTTTGTTTACAAATAAGTTACCTGCAGTTAAAGCCATGATTGCTTTAATTGAGTGCATACGGTTTTCAGCTTGTTCGAATTGGCGAGCATATTTGCTACGGAATACTTCATCAGTAACTTCCATTTCTTTAATGCCAAATTCTTCAGCAATTTTCTTACCATATTCTGTTTCTGTATCATGGAATGCTGGTAAACAGTGTAATACGATTAAGTTTTCGTTTTCAGCTTTACGAACTAAGTCCATGTTAACTTGGTAAGGTTGTAATAAGTTTACACGTTCAGTGAATTTGTCTTCTTCACCCATTGATACCCATACGTCAGTGTATAATACGTCTGCACCTTTAACAGCTTTTTCAGCGTCGTCAGTAATTAATACACGAGCTCCGCTTTCTTTAGCAAATCCTTCTGCTAATGCAACTACTTCTTCTTCTGGGAATAATTCTTTTGGTGAGAAGATATGAACGTTCACACCTAAGATTGCACCTGTTACTAATAAGCTGTTTGCAACGTTGTTACGTCCGTCACCACAGTAAACTAATGTTAATCCTTCTAATTTACCGAAGTTTTCTTTAACAGTTAAGTAGTCAGCAATCATTTGTGTTGGATGCCATGCATCTGTTAAACCATTCCATACAGGAACACCAGCATATTTTGCTAAATCTTCACAGACTTGTTGGCTGAATCCACGGAATTCGATTCCATCAAACATACGGCCTAAAACTTTAGCAGTATCTTCCACTGATTCTTTCTTACCTAATTGGATATCGTTTTTACCTAAATATTCTGGGTGAGCACCTAAGTCGATTGCTGCAGTTGTGAAAGCTGAACGAGTACGAGTAGATGTTTTTTCGAATAATAAGGCAATGTTTTTACCTTCTAGGAATTTATGTGGAACACCACGTTTTTTCAAATCTTTAACGTGCGCTGAGAAGTCGATTAAATATTCGATTTCTGCACGAGAAAAATCTATTTCTTTTAAAAAGCTACGGCCTTGGAACACTTGTGTCATATTTGGAATGACTCCTTTCAAAATTGTAATTCTAAATTAATTATATCATAAAAGATTCATTTTTACATTATAAATCTTCACGTTCGAATGGCATTGACATACAACGTGGGCCACCACGACCACGAACTAATTCACTTCCGCGAATCTTGTGTAATTTAATACCATATTTTTCAAGGATTTCATTTGTTACAACGTTACGGTCATATACAACTACTTCCCCTGGTGCAATTGTTAATGTATTAGATCCATCATTCCATTGTTCACGAGCAGCTTCTACTGGGTCACCTCCACCACAAGGGATTAATGTTACAGAAGGTAAGCCTAATGCTTTTGCTAATACGTTTTCTAATTTATCTTCAGTTAATTCAATGTTAAGCGCACCGTTTTCTCCTTTTGTAATAGAGAATACTTTTAATCCGCCTTGAATTTCTGGATGGATAGTGAATTTATCATAATCGATATGTGTAAATACAGTATCTAAGTGCATGAATTTACGGTTTTCACCAATTACGAATGCTAATACTTGTTTGAAATCAGTTTCAGCAAATAATTTTTGAGCAATTTTTTCAATTGAACGAGCATCTGTACGTTGAGAAATACCTACAGCTAATACTTCTTTAGAAAGAACTAACTCATCTCCACCTTCGATACGAGTATCTTCAGTACGGTTGTAGAAGAAAGGAACGTTTCCATTTCCGTATACTGGGTGATAAGTGAAAATATATTTACCGTAAATTGTTTCACGATTACGTGTATCTGCATACATGTGGTTTAATGAAACACCGTTTGCCATTGTAGCAAATGGGTCACGTGTGAAGTATAAGTTTGGCATTGGATCTACTACAAATGGATAATCTGTTTCGTACATACCTGCTAAAGTTGTAGCTTCTGCTTTAACTTCAGTTTTACGGAAACCTTCCATTGTTTTTAATACCAAATCAAATGTTGGTAATGATAGTAAGTGTTCTTTAATTGCTTTTTGAGAAGCAACACTTGCTACACCTGCTTCAGATAACCATTCGTCTACGAATTCTTCGCGAACGCCACCAGCATCAATTGCTTCAGCTGCTAATTGTTCTAAGTATAAAACTTCTACTCCAGCGTTACGAAGTGTTTCAGCAAATGCATCATGTTCTTTTTGAGCATCTTCTAAATATGGAATATCATCGAATAATAAACGTTCTAGATAGTCTGGCATCAAATTTTCTAACTCTTTACCTGGGCGATGCAAACAAACTTTCTTTAAGCGTCCAATTTCAGAAAATACGTGAATTGGGTTTGACATATTAGCCACCATCCTAATTAAAAATTTGAACAGTTATGAATTCATAGCTTAGGAAATAGAACAATAAGTTGATCGGGCTTATTTTTAAGTACCACTTCCTTATACACCTATATTACTGCTAATTGAATTCGTTTTCAAGTTAGTTTTTAGTTAAAAT
>CAMYBO010000074.1 GCA_947254045.1 uncultured Granulicatella sp.
CTCGTGGGCTCGGAGATGTGTATAAGAGACAGATAGTACGTATTACACGTGTTAATCAAGAATGATTACTATCTCTCTCATATTACATAAAACGAAGAAAGACTTCCCATAGTTTATAAAGGATGCTATAAAACATTCACACCTTTATTCTCTCTACTTCAATTCCGGAACATACTCCTCATCCCCACGATTGAAAAATAATTCAGTAGGTCCCTTTTGTTCAAAGATGTCTAACATTTGATCCAAATGCCATAATGGTTCTCTCTTCTTCAAATCTTCTAAAGAAATCCAAAACATATCTCCCTCAGAAGAAGAACGAAGTTCACCACTGTAATGACTTGTCTTGTATAAAAAGACAATATAACGTGTTCCATCTGGTCGAATCCAATCTTTAATCCCACAAAACTCGAGATTACTAATTGTTAAACCCGTTTCTTCTTTTATTTCTCGAATGGTCGAATCTACAATCGATTCCATTGGTTCAACATGACCACCAGGAAAAATTAGTCCTTGTGCATAACTCAAATTTTTTTCTTGCACTAAAACATTTCCCTCTTGGTCATAAATCATACACATATTAGTCAATTCAGTATGAACAGTACGACTCATGTTCTAACTCCATTTCTCTTTAAAAATATTGAAGAAATTCTCCATAACCTTCTTTTTCTAAGTCTGCTTTTGGAATAAATCTTAATGCTGCAGAATTAATACAATAACGTAATCCACCTAATTCTTCAGGTCCATCTGGGAATACATGACCTAGGTGAGAATCCGCTTTTTGACTACGAACTTCTGTACGAACACGATTTAATTTATGGTCTTCTTTTTCGGTTAATGTTGTATTTTGAATCGGTCTTGAAAATGATGGCCAGCCGCAACCTGCATCAAATTTATCTTTTGAACTAAATAATGGTTCACCACTCACTACATCTACATAAATACCTTCTTCAAAAAATTCATCATATTCTCCTGAAAAAGGACGTTCTGTTGCTTCATTTTGTGTCACTTCATATTGAATTTCTGTTAATCGTTGTTTTAATGCTTCTTTTGAAAATTCTGACATTTTTCTTCCTCCTAATCTTCAAACTTCCACTTCGATTGGTGTGGATCTTGAATTCGTTTAAATAATTTTTCTAGATCTTTATTGCTTAAATGAACTAATACCGGTCTTCCATGCGGACAATTGTACGGATTTTTACATTTTGCTAAGTCCACTAATAATTGTTCTGCTTCAAGTGTTGTAAGACGATGATTCGCTTTAATCGAACCTTTACAGCTCATCATAATGGCAGTTGCTTTTCGTAATTGAGCCACTGTTACTTTTTGATTTGAGAGTACTAAATCAATGATTTCTTCAATGATTTCCTTTTCTTCACCCTGTTTAATCCAACTAGGATGAGATTGAATTTGAAACGTATGCGTTCCAAATGGTTCAATTTCAATACCAAATTCACGAATCATTTCTAAGGACTCTTGTAATTTTAATGCTTCTTTTTTAGAAAATTCCAGAACAATCGGAATCATTAATGATTGACTGACTGGCGCTACTTCTCCAATGGAAACTTTAAATATTTCATATTTAATTCGCTCCTGTGCAGCATGTTGGTCTATCATATATAAGCCTTTTTCATTTTGCGCAAATAAATATGTCCCGTGCATTTGTCCAAAATAATGTAATTCTGGAAAATCAGTTTCAAAATTCTCTTCATCCAAATCTTGTGATAATTTCCAATAATTCGCTTTTTCTTGGTGAAAATCGATTCGACAATCTTCGCAGTCCTTTTTGTTATGAACTGTTATTTGTACTGGAATTTCTTCTGTTAATTTTTCAGAAGGTTCTCTCTCAAATGGACTCTCTTCAGTTTCTAAAGGTAAAGCTTCAGAACTCAACTCTTCACTCATATACGAAGGAGTCTCCTCCTCTTGTATCCACTCACTAGGAGTCTCTACTCGAATGGACGGCTGAACAGGTTTTAAGTCAAAGTTCAATGTTTCTTGTTCCACTACTGGACGAGCAATTGAAGTATCCGTTACTTTCCGCTTAAATGGTAAATCTTCTAATGATTCAGGAATCCGTTGCACTCCTTGGATTGACTCATGTATCGCTTTTTGAATAAGCGCTGAGAGCTCCACTTCTTTACTAATACGCACTTCCTGCTTTGTTGGATGCACATTGACATCGACTAATTGGAAATCCATTTCAATATCAATCACTGTTATTGGAAAACGTCCCACCATTAAAGTAGAACCATATCCCGCCACAATTGCTTTAGAGATAGCAATATTACGAATGGAACGACCATTGATAAAAATGGAAATATAATTTCTGTTGGATCTTGTTAATTCGGGTAAGGAAGTATACCCACTGACTTTGAAATCATCATCATCCCCACTAAACGCTAACATTTTACGAGCATTAGTAGGGCCTAAATTCCCCGCAATGGCTTGACGTAAGTCGCCATTTCCTGCTGTTCGAATTAATTCATTTCCTTCATTTCTTAAAATAATCGAAATTTCCGGATGACTCAGAGAGATTTTACTCACAACATCAGTGATATGGGCAATTTCCGTTTGAAGTGTTCGAACAAATTTCAAACGAGCAGGTGTATTATAAAATAAATCTGAAACTTCAATAGTCGTCCCTTTTAACGGAGGTACTTGAGTTTCTTCTACAATATTTCCTGACTCCACTTTTAACTGAGTTCCCACGTCTTCTCCTGTTGAAGTCGTTAAAGTCACTTTTGAAACAGCCGTAATACTTGCTAAAGCTTCTCCTCTGAATCCTAATGTTTTAATGCGGAATAATTGTTCAGGTGAATAAATTTTACTTGTCGTATGACGGCGAATCGATAGAACAGCATCCTCTCGACTCATCCCTGAACCATTATCGGTAATTCGTATTAGTTTTAATCCCGCTTCTTCAATTTCAATGACAATTCTTGTACTGCCAGCATCTACTGCATTTTCTAATAATTCTTTGACAACAGATGACGGGCGTTCAATCACTTCCCCTGCTGCTATCTGGTTGGTTAATAAAGCACTTAATTCTTTAATTTTCCCCATAGACTCACCCTTTCAGTCTTGTTTGCCATTGGTCGATGAATTGTAACGCTTGAAGTGGCGTTAAATTCATCACTCGAACGGATTTTATCTCCTCTAATACTTCTTGATTGTTATTACTTGTAAACAAGTCCAATTGTTCTGATTCGACACGTGGAATTTCAACTGTAGCAGTACTTTCTACGTCTTCCACTCTACGTTCCATCTCAGCATTGTCTTGAAGACTAACCTGTGCTTGCGAATTATTTTCTAAAATCGTTAAAATATTTTCCGCATGACTTAATAACGATGAAGGCAATCCAGCTAATTTAGCGACATGAATTCCGTAACTTTTATCTGCTGGTCCTTCCATAATTTTATGAAGGAAAACTACTTCACCATCTTTTTCAATCGCTCCAACATGAACATTTTTCAAATCTTCATACGTATCACTTAAAGCTGTTAATTCATGATAATGAGTTGAGAATAGTACTTTCGCACTTAAATGTTCATGAATATAGCCAATAATGGCATGCGCAAGAGCCATCCCATCATACGTGGCTGTCCCTCTTCCGATTTCATCAAATAATAATAAACTCGTTGGATCAGCCTGACGTAGTGCTGTATTAGTTTCCATCATTTCTACCATGAAAGTACTTTGTCCTGAAATTAAATCATCAGCTGCACCAATTCGTGTAAAGATTTTCGTAAAAATTGGAATTTTTGCACTTGTTGCAGGAACAAAACACCCAATTTGAGAAAGAATCACACATAGTGCCAACTGTCTCATATATGTTGATTTCCCGGACATATTCGGTCCTGTAATTAATAAAATATGATCTTCCGGTGTCATTTGAATCGAATTAGGAACATAACTAGATCGTCCCATCACTTTTTCAACAACTGGGTGACGACCATCAATAATTTCTAACGAACGATCCATTAACGAAATCATAGGTCTTACTAATCGATATGCTTCACTGACTGTACTAAATGATTGGAGTACATCAATCGTAGCAACTGCTTTTGCCAATTCTTGTAATTGCTTCGTATAAGTTTTCACTTCTTCACGAACGGCCACAAATAATTCATATTCTAGTAAACTTGATTTCTCTTCTGCTTCTAAAATCAATGCTTCTTTTTCTTTTAATTCAGGCGTAATAAAACGTTCTGCATTACTCAATGTTTGTTTTCGTTCATAGCGACTATCATCTAATTGAGATAGATTGGCTTTTGTCACTTCAATATAATAGCCAAACACTTTATTATAACTGATTTTTAAGGATTTAATCCCTGTAGCTTCTCGCTCTGATTGTTGTAATTGAGCAATCCATTCTTTCCCATGCACCATTGTTTCACGATAAAGGTCTAATGTTTCATGATAGCCTTTTTTAATAATATTTCCGTCTGATAAGGATACTGGTGCATCTTCATCAATCGCTCTTTCAATGCGCTCATATAATTCTGGAATCGCATGTAATTGTTGTTTTAACTTTTGCCATTTCGGGTGATTCAAACTATCTGCAATCTCTCTAAATACAGGAACTTTCGCTAAAGTTTGTTTTAATTGTAATAAATCTCTAGCATTAGCTGTTCCAAATGAAACTTTTCCAACAATACGCTCTAAATCATACACACCTTTTAGAGCTTCTATGAAATCAATCCGTTCAAAATAATGTTGCGTCAAGCTTTCTACTAAATCATGTCGTTCTTCAATCTCAGTTTGAAGCACTAAGGGTTTTTCAATCCATTGTTTTAATAAACGAGCCCCCATCGCCGTTTGAGTTTCATCTAGGAACCAATAAAGCGAACCTTGTTTTTGCTGAGTTCGAATCGTACTCGTCAACTCTAAGTTTCTTTTCGCTTCATAGTTCATAAATAAGTAAAAGTCTCGTTCATAGTAAGACGCTTTTTGCAGGTGAGTAAAACTTTTCTTTTGAGTTTTCGCTAAGTAAGATAATAAACCTTCCAGAACTTCATAAACATCTTCTTGCTCGATATCTTCTAATAACGCATCGAAACTTCCTTTTTGAATCTCTTCGGTTTGTAAGGTAGATTGTAAAATATCAAAATACAAACACATTTCTTCTAATGCTTCAGAAGAAAAATCTCCTACTTTCACTAATTCTCTCGTTTTTAAACTCGAACATTCACTTCGAACTTCTTCCATTGATTGCACACGAGTCCCTTTTAATTCCCCTGTTGCAACATCAACATATCCTAAAGCATAAGAATCTTTCGTTAATGGTTTTAATGCTACTAAATAGTTATTCGCATGTTGTTGAGAATATTCCGTATACGTCCCAGGCGTTAAAACTTGGACAACATCTCTTTTGACCATTCCTTTAGTAAATTTAGGGTCTTCTAATTGTTCGCAAATCGCAACTTTCTTTCCATATTCAATTAATGTTCGAATATATTCTTTAGCAGAATGATGAGGAACTCCACACATCGGAATTGGATCTTCTGCATTTTTATTTCGACTTGTTAATGTAATTTCTAATATACGTGCAGCTTCTAGCGCATCATCATAAAATAATTCATAAAAATCTCCCAAACGATAAAACAATAAACAATCCGGATATTGTTCCTTGATTGAAAAATATTGTTCCATCATGGGCGTTCTCTTCGTTTTTTGAGGCATTCGTATAATGGTCTCCTTTTCTATTCTATAAATGGTTGAACTGGTGAAATTTTAATCGGTAAAATTTTCTTCACTTTTCCCGTTGCATCATCGCATTCAATAAAACAAGCGGATAATTGCACATCATCAGGATCAGACACTTCGAATCGAGTTGGCAATTGGTTTAAAAATTTACCAATAATCGCTTCTCTTTCCATTCCTAAAATCCCATTATAAGGACCCGTCATTCCAACATCACACATGACAGCCGTTCCTTGCGGTAAAATACGGGCATCATTTGTTTGTACATGCGTATGAGTTCCAATCACAGCAGTCACTTTTCCATCTAAAAACCAACCCATTGCTTGCTTCTCACTTGTTACTTCTGCATGAAAATCTATAAAAATAATCGGCGTTCTCTTACGAGCTGTTTCAACGAGTGACTGAATCACCTGAAATGGATCATCTAATGTATTCATAAAGACACGACCTTGTAAGTTAATGACACAGACTTCCACTTGATTACTCTTGACAAATACCATTCCTTGCCCTGGAACTCCTGCTGGATAATTTGCTGGACGAACCATTTTCTTAGCATCCTCAATAAATTCAAAAATATCACGATTGTCAAAAGCATGGTTTCCTAATGTCACAACATCTGCTCCTGCTTGTAATAATTGCTTATAAATTTTCTCCGTAATGCCCTTTCCATTCGCAGCATTTTCTCCATTAACAATCGTTACTTGAGGTTTATATTTTTTCTTTAATTTTGGTAAATAATCTTCAATTGCTTGACGACCTGGAGCACCAACAACGTCTCCAACAAATAATAACTT
>CAMYBO010000075.1 GCA_947254045.1 uncultured Granulicatella sp.
TGTTAGGTCGTCGGCAGCGTCAGATGTGTATAAGAGACAGCACTACGTTATCTCTTATATATAATCCACACCCCCGAAAAGACTTGCCATAGTTGAATTAATGAGACAGTTTTTGCTGGCTGCTGCCGTCCTTTACTACAACTACTAAAGTCTTATTCAAAACTAATTACATCTTATCCAGATTTTCCTGAATCTCTTCATTTGCTAGATGCCCTGGGTGTACTTGTACTAGTTCTCCATTTGCATTAATGAAAACAGATGTCGGATATCCAACGACTCCCACTTGTTTAAAGAAATCTGAATTTTCTACCATTAATACTGGTAAATTTTTATACTCTAATCCTGAAAACCATTCTTTAAAATCTTCAGCTTTTTTCTCATGATTCACTCCAGGAGCTACTACACTTAAAATGACTGTATCATCTGAATGATTCGCTGCTAAAGAATCCAATTCTGGCAATCCTGCTAAACAATTTGGACACCAAGATGCCCAAACTTTAATGTACACTTTTTTCCCTTTATAATCTGATAAATTGACCGTTTTTCCATCAAAAGTTTTAAACGAAGCTTCCACTACTTTTTTAGAACCACTATTTTCTTTTTTATCTTTTGAAGCTACTTCAGTAGAAGGTTTCGTTGCATTTGTTTGTTGATTTCCCATTGGCTGACAAGCTCCTAATAATAAACTAGCTCCAATACATACATATTTCCATTTCATGTTTCATTCTCCTATCCTTATAAAAATAATACTTGTAATTGTTGGGTAATAATCCAAACACCCATTGCAATAATAATAGCTCCTCCAATTTTCTTTAGTAAGAATAATTGTTTCTTTGCTAGATTGAAGGCTTTCATTGCAACACTTGAAGCAATCGATAATGCTAAAAATGGAATCGATAATCCTAAAATATACATTCCTAATAAAAACATCCCGTAAAAAACACTCGCTTGCTGGGTTGCAACAATTGTTAACACTGAACTTAATACAGGTCCTACACATGGTGTCCATCCAAAGCTGAAGCTCAAGCCTAATAAATAACTACTCCACAATGAATGTTCTTTTTTTGTTTCAAATTGCACTGTTTTTTGTTTTTGTAAAGTCGTTAATTGAAATACTTCCATTTGATGTAAGCCAAGTAAAACAATAATAGTACCTAATACTAAATGGAAATACGGATTATACAATAATTGACCTAATAAACTGGCAGCAAATCCTAATGCAAAGAAAATAGTAGAGATTCCTGCTACAAATAAAAATGTTCTAACAACAGGTAATATCGCTATTTCAAACTTTCCAATTTTGATACTGCGATTTCCTCTTTCACTCATTAATACTCCAAAATAAACTGGAAACAGCGGGAGCACACATGGCGAGAAAAAAGACAATAATCCCGCAGCAAAAATGCTTCCCCATAATAAAATATCCATCTATACACCTCTTCTTGTAATGTTTGAATTCATTATAATCATTTGTGTTCAAAGAAAACATAGAATCCCCTACACAAATACATGAATTTAATATGATACTAATAAAAAATGAAGTAGAATCTCTACTTCATCTTTCCATCTATCTTAAGCTTCAAAAACTTTTTCACCCGTTAACGCAAGTTACTACGACCAAAATAGATAAAATTAAAGATACTAATTTTTTTATGAAAAAACTCATTTCTCTCTTGTTAGTTTACAATAAGTTAATAGTCATAAAATATCGCTTTCACGAACTAGTACGTTCTGACAAAAAAAGAAATTGAACGAATAAACGCCCAATTTCTTTCCATTCAAAATCTTACTTAAATACGATTATACCCATTCTCCATTAGCATTTACTTTATAACCATCTGGAGTTGTAGTATTTACTAACAATTCTCCTGAATCGTTAACATAATACCATTTGCCATCAACTTCAAACCATTGTGAAGCTTTCATAGCGCCTGAAGATTCTAAATAGTACCATTTATCATGATTTAGCAACCATCCAGTTTCCATAGCTCCTGAACCATTTAAAAAGTACCATTTATCATGATCTAGCAACCATCCAGTTTCCATAGCTCCTGAACCATTTAAAAAGTACCATTTATCATGATCTAGCAACCATCCAGTTTCCATAGCTCCTGAACCATTTAAGAAGTACCATTTACCTTTATCTTTAATCCACCATTTTTGCATATAGCCATTTTGGTCTAAGTAATACCAAGTTCCATCTTGATTGAACCATCCAGTTACTTTTTCGCCTCCTCTATACATAACCCATTGGTTGTTTTCTTGGACCCAACCACTCACTGTAAGTCTTGTATCAGCTGTTACTTCTTTTAAGCTAGAAATATCAACAAAGTTTCCAGTTAATGGAGTTTTATTTTCAATCGCTTTTTCCATTTTTGCTTCAGTAGCCTTCATAATCTTAAAGACTGTTTCAGCTACTTTCATTGATTTTGCAGTATAACTATCCGCTGTTGCTCGAACATAATCATTTGACTGATTACGATATTGGTTGATTAGTTTTGTTTGATAATTGAATAAAACTTCTTCTAATTCTTCCCAATTTGATTTAATCGTTTTTCCAAATAAATCTTTATGTTCTGTTACCATCTTATCAATATGGTCTGCAACCCAATACCATGAATCTGGATTGTAATCTCCACCTCTTACTTGATAAGATTTAAACGTATCTTTAATATGTCCAAAGTATGGTACATATGGAGTATTACGTGAACGGCTTAACCCTAACCACATAGTACCCCCTAGTTCACTTGGTAAATCATTTTGAATTTGATAAATATGTGGATCTACTACATTTTCATTCCCTGGTGCATATTTATATTTTGCACGTTCCGCTTCTGGTAATGCCTTCACATTATCTTTTGGAGTATAGTCATTATAAAAATCATATCCTGGTACTTCATCATCTGGAATAAATCCTTCAGATAATGTTTCAAAACGATTTCTTTGAATTTTAACGGCATCTGCTACCGTATAATCTCTACGTGGAGTGTCTTGTAAAAATTCATAATATTCATCTTGATAAGTTACTGATGATTGAGGATTTAATAATTTAATGCCGGCATATTGTCTTGAACGATTACGTTCATCTAATTTAGGCGCATAACTTGCTGCTAAATGGAATTTTCCATTCACTTCTTTATAAGAGCCAGCTTTTTTAGCTGTTTCAATAATTCCTTTAGAAGCAATGACATTCTTTGTATCTGTCAAATCCACTGTGCCAAGGAAATAAGTATTTGGCATAATCGAGAATTTATCATCTGGATATTTATACGCTACATATTGATGACCAGAATAAATTTCGATATACCATAATTCATCTTTATCCGCAATCATGATATTATTTCCTTCGGCAGATCCCTTTTCATCAATGACTTTTGCTAAAAGTTCTATCCCTTCACGAGCTGTTTTTACACGAGGTAAAATTAATGTTGTCATTCCTGCTTCTGCAAGTCCATTTTCGACAAGTGGATCTACTGCAAGGACATCTTTTCTAGGTGTAGCTGATATTGTTGCTGTTAAAGACACACCATATTCATTAAAGCCATGTTCATCAAAGATACCTTCATCTGTATCTCTTGAATCATCTGATACAGATGTATATTTGAATTCATGACGTAAATGAGGATATGTAAATCCAGTTGATATATCTTCAAACATAGCTCCTTCTTCATAATCTTTTGCAGGATTTACAATGAAGTTTTTGTTATGTGTATGTTGTTTAGCAACTTTTCCGTTTCCATGTTTATATGGATAATCTTCCGTACGTCCATATAAAGTAGAACCATCTTTTGTTAAACCTTTCCCGATAATAAATCCTGAACATGCCTCTACAGATTGTAATGATAATACTGTACCAATAATGACGCTTGACAATAATAGTTTTGTAATTCTTTTATCCATCCTTATCTCTCCTTTTGTAAGCCTAATTATTTTTATCTATCAAAAAACTTCACACACTCTTCTAGTCACTTCCTTCTCGTGCATTTTGTCACAACAATTATACAACTCTCTGGTTACGCTTTCAATCATTTTCCCTAATTTCTAATGAAATTAATAGTCTTATAAAGTTTGGTTGTTCGACAACTATTAATATCAACAAACTCACTTCCTGTTCCTGTAGCTGGTAATTCTTGTCCTCTTACATTAGTTGCATCTAATGATGTAGGATTTGAACTTGAATAATTTTGAGCGTCTTGCCCATTTTGTTCACTCTGAGCACCTTGTGCATTTTGTGCGTCTTGAGAACCTTGGTTATCTTGAGCATTTCTCGCTGGTTGAATTGCTTTAATCTTAGCAACAGCTTTCATCACAAGTTGTTTCACTTCTTCAACATCTTTTGCTTTTGCAATTTCATCTAATGCTGCTTGTTTTTCAGCTTCAACTTTAGCAAATAATTCTTCTTTTTCTGCTTCTGATAATCCTGCTTCTTCTAATTGAGCTTTCTTACCTTTTTCAGCTTCATCAAGAATATTTTGAGCTGCTTGTTTCGCATTTGCTACTGCATCAGAATTGGCTTGTGCATTTTGATTTGAAGTATTTCCAGTGTTTCCACCTGTATTACCTCCTGGTTGAGGTTGTGGTGTTGGAATTAGTTGTGGATTTACTTGTTTAATAGCTGCTTCAACATTTTTAACAATATCTTTAACTTTATCCACAATATCTGCTTTACGAACATCTTCGATAGCTTTTGCATTTAACTCTTCAATTTTCTTAATTGCTTCTTCTTTTTGTGATGGTGTTAAATCTTTATTATTGTTAATTGCATCTGTTTGATCTTTCGTAGCTTGTTCGATTTCAGCAATTGCTTTTACTTTTTTTCGTCAAGCTTAGAAGAATCAACTGGTTTAACACCTTCAGCAGGAGTAGCTTTTGGATCGAAATTCTTAATGTTTTCAGCAGTAACATCTCCAATTGCTTTAGCTGTTCCAGCAGATGAGGCTTCATCAATAGCTTTATTAGCATCTTCTTTTGCTTTATTCACTTCTTCATCTTGAATATCATTTATATCATTGACTGGATAAGGTTTTTTATATGTGTAATCCCCTGTTTTACCATCTTCAGTTTTACTCTCATCTGTTTTCTCATACACTAGCGATGTACCTGGGATTGTATCTGTTGAATTATCAAGGTATGTAATTGTTGCTGAACCGTCATTTCCAATTACTATATTATCGTTTCCTTCTTTAAGATTATCTATAAATTTATTGTGAGTATTTCCTAGAATCGCTGAACTAGTATTACTTTCATTTTCTTTTACAAATTTAGCTTTAATATCAGCTTTTTCAGTTTCTGTTAACGCTTCTGTATTTCCTACACCTGTACGTTCTGGAACTTTTACTTCAAACAATTCACTATCTTTATATAAAACTGGAACTTCTACTGTTACAGTTTTGAAGTGAGTAACTAATGAAGCAGTATGACCTACTTTAACCCCAGTCCAAAACTCTAATGTAAGAGTGCCATTTTTCAATGTTGGGTCTACCACTTTTTAAGTTGCCTCAATAGTAGCAGTTGGGCAGCTGCTTTTTGCCAGTCAGAATACATTGACTTAATATGGTTTTTAAACGATTCATAGATTCCTTGTTCTGATTGGTCACCTTCAATTGTCTCCCCAATTCGACGCCAGAACATTGTATTTAAGTCACCACGATAAGTACGTCCTGATTCGTTAGTTGAATCATTATAACATTCCCATTTTGATGGTTCTCCATTATTTAAAGCACTTGCATCAGTACTATTTTGATAACGTGAACCAACACTATTCGTAAATGAAACCCATGATTTTTCACCCGACCAACTTGTCATTTTTCTTCCAGAGTTACCTTTATTTTGATTATACAAAGTAATGGATGTAGGTTCTGAAGCTCCTTTCGGTATTGTAAACCAAAAGTCCGGACGTTCTCCACAATAGGTGTTTAATGCTGCAACACCATAACCACCATTATACTTATAAGTAACTGTTACATATGGATTTGTTTTAGAATACTGTGACCAATCCACTTGAATGCCAGTTTCTTGGTCAACATTGACTTTATCGTATACACCACTTCCGCCAGCTTCTAACGGGCTGTCTCCAGTATTAGCATATAATGTTGTAATATGACCTTCTTGTTATTCTCTCGTTTGTATTAATGCTGCATCTACTGTATTCGGCAATCCGCTTAACACAAACTGAGCTCCAATCATACATGAAGCTACACCAAAACTTAATTTTCTAATTGAAAAACGTTGTACTTTATTCCAATTAAATGAATTTCTTTTATTTCTTGCCTTTCTCATTTATGTTAACCTCCGTCATTAATTTATGCATAAAAAAATGCATCAGTTATAATAATATTAATTATTAGCAATTTTCTCATTTTTAATGCAACTATTTTTACACATTTAAACACTTTATTTTTTAGATTTTTCTGATAATTTCCGAAAAATATACAACTTTCATCAAATACAAAAAAAGGTTCTATAATTTATAGGG
>CAMYBO010000076.1 GCA_947254045.1 uncultured Granulicatella sp.
GTATTGATTTAGTAGAAGCTTATCAAGTAGAAGTCATTTATGATGTTCCTGGAAAAACAGAGATTACTTTAATTACTTGTGATGATTTACAAGCTTCTCATCGTTATAGCTTTAAAGGGAAATTCATTTCAAAAACACCAATTAGTGATGTGACTGAGGATGTAAAACAAGCATTCAATATTGATTTTACTACATTATAGAGAGAAGGTGGATTGATTGGCGACGATTCAAGATATTGCGAAAAAAGCTGGTGTAACGAAAAGTACCGTTTCAAGATATTTAAATGGGGGTTCTGTTAGCTTAGAAACAACGCAAAAAATTGAAAAAATTATTAAAGAAGAAAATTATACGCCAAGTCCATTTGCTCGAAGTTTAAAGGTAAAGTCAAGTTCCATGATTGGAGTAATTGTTCCAAGAATGGATTCATAGCAACTGCTAAGACTTTAATGGGAATTGATGAAGTAGTTGAAGAATTAAATTATGAATTATTAATGAATAACTCAAGACAAGATAGCAATAGAGAAATTAAAGCTATTAAAGAATTTGCTCGAAATAAAGTAGCTGGAATTATTTTAATTGCGACTGAAATAACTTCAGAACATATTAAAGTCATAAAAAAATGTCCTGTTCCAGTTGTGATTGTAGGACAAGAGCATGAAGAGATTCATAGTGTGATCCATGATGACTATCAAGCAGGATTTGAGCTAGTTGAAGCTCTTGCGAAACAAGGTTTTCACACAATGACCTATGTGGGTGTTTCTAATCGAGATCATGCGGTTGGGGTTGTTCGAAAAGAAGGGATTTTTGCTGGGGCAAAAGCAAATCATTTTGATAGGATTGAACAGCTTGAAGGTGATTTTTCTATTCAAAAAGCATTAACGATTGGATTAGAATTATTTCAAAAACCGAAGCGTTCCTTAGTAATTGCTGCAACTGATAATATAGCAGTGGCTCTTATGAAAGCTGCTCAACAATGTGGTAGAAAAATACCTGAAGAAGTTGCGATCGCTGGATTTGGTGGATATGAAATTGGTCAATTTATGAATCCAACATTAACAACCGTAGAATTTCAGTTTAACGAGGCTGGAAGAGTATCTATGCAACTTTTAGATAAATTAATTCGTAAAGTTCCTTGTGAGATGAAAACGACTATTCCAGTTCATGTAAGACTTGGAGAAAGTACGAAAAAAGCTAGTCATTAGGAAATCCTAATTGCTAGCTTTTTTATATGGTTCAACATGAATATCGACAAAATTAATACCGAAGTTTTCTTCCAATTCTTGTTCAATTTCTTCTGTTATTTCATGACTTCTCCAAACAGTTAGATTTGGATCCATACAAACTGTTAAATCCATATAAATATTGGAACCATAACGACGAGCTTTGATTTCTTTAATCCTTTTTACTTCAGGATGAGAAAGAATAACAGGTTTATATTCGTTCATTTCCTCTGGCTCAAATCCGTCTGTTAATTGGAAAGTACTCTCGCTGAAAACATCGTAAGCAGTTTTTAAAATGATGACACCGACAATGAATGCCATAATGCCATCTAACCAAGAAAAACCAATACTTGCTGCAAAAATGGCAATAGAAGTAGAAATACTGGTTAATGCATCGCTTAAATTATCTTTTGCTGCTGCTTTTAATCCGATAGAATTTATTTTAGAGGCTAGAGAATTGTTATATCGGTAAACACCAAACATAATAATACTAGAAATAAATCCAATGAAAGCAGTGAAAACGGAAGGAGATTCATGATTTGCTTGCAGGATGGTATTCCAAGCGTCTTTAATCACTTCCATACCGATAATGCACATAATAAAGGAAGTAATTAAACTAGCAATCGTTTCAAATTTCCAGTGTCCATAGGGATGATTTTTATCAGCAGGTTTTTGTGAAATCTTTAAACCTGCAAATACTAAGATTGAAGATAAAACATCTGTTAAGTTATTTAGACCATCCGCAAAGAGTGCTTGAGAGAAAAATAATTTTCCAAATACTAGTTTACTAGTTGAAAGTATTAGATAAGTAAAAATACTAAGGACGGCTCCTCGTTCAGCTTGTTTTAATCGTTGAGTAGCGTTCATTTTAGTCCCTCGATTCTATAAAAAAGTTGTTAAAATATTATACCAAAAATTGATGAAAATAGAAATAAAAATTTCCAAAGCTTTGAAAAAGAATTCTTTGATTTTGACTATCTCTTGAGGGATTCTTTTGGTATAATAGAATCAATTGAAACGAAAGAGAGTGAAGTAAATGGCAACAGCATTAATTGTATATGCTAGTTTAACAGGAAACACAGAAGAAATCGCAGATATTTTAGCAGAATCATTAGAAGAACAAGGAGTAGAAGTAGATATTAAAGAATGTACTTCAGCAACAGCAGATGAATTTCATGACTATGATATTTGTGTAGTCGCAACTTACACTTATGGTACAGATGGTGATTTACCAGATGAAATCGTTGATTTTTATGAAGAATTAGAAGAAGAAGATTTATCAGGAAAAATTTATGGAGCATTAGGTTCTGGAGATACATTCTATGATAAATTCTGTCAATCAGTATTAGATTTTGATGAGCAATTTGCTAAAACTGGTGCAACAAAAGGTGCAGAAAATGTATTAGTAGATTTAAATGCAGAAGAAGAAGATGTGAAAAATATCGAAGCGTTTGCGAAAAGTTTAGTAGAAAAATTAGGATAGAAGAGAAGGTAACAGTTTGGAAAAGAACTGTTACTTTTATTTATGGAGAAAAAGATGTACCAAACAATTGAAGGGATTGCGGAATATTTAGAAGTTGATATTGCGTATGTATTATATTTAATTCGGGAAAAACAAATATCTACGATTACAGTAGATGATGAAGTTCTTATTAATCGATCACAATTTGACTTTTTTATTAAGCAACGTCAAAAAATGATTGAAGAATATCAAAAATACTTAGATGAGCCGATTCCAGAAGATATTGATATTAAGGATGAAGATTAAAAAAAGGTTGCCAAGATAGGCAACCTTTTTTCGTTTGTTTTAAATGAAATTATTTTAAGTAAGCAACAGCTTGTGTTCCAGCTTGACGACCAAAGATAATGATGTCAGCTACAGCGTTACCACCGATACGGTTAGCACCGTGAACTCCACCAGTTACTTCACCAGCAGCGTATAATCCGTTGATAACTGAACCGTCTTCTTTTAACACTTGAGCGTTTGTATTAATTTTCAAACCACCCATTGTGTGGTGAATACCAGGTGCGATTTGGATTGCGTGGAATGGACCAGTTGTTAAGTCGTGATCCATAGCAGTTGAACGACCAAATTCGCTATCTTTTTTATCAGCAACAGCTTTGTTCCAAGCTTCTAAAGTTGCTTTTAAGTTTTCAGCAGGTACACCAATTTCTTTTGCTAAACCTTCTAATGTATCAGCAGTTTTTACTAAACCACGTTTTTCATAGAATTTAACAGCTTTAGCACGATCAGTTAATGCATTATCTAAAATTAAGTATGCATATTTTTCTGGTAATCCGATAATTGCTTGTGATACTTTATCACGAGTTTCCATTTCATTGAAGAAACGTTTACCTTCTTGGTTTACCAGGATAGCACCTTCACCACGAACTGATTCAGAAATTAATGTTGAAGTTGATTGTTCAACAGTAGGGTGAATTTGGATTTCTCCCATATCTACAGTTGCAGCACCGATTTCTTTTGCTAATAAGATACCGTCACCAGTTGAACCTTTTTGGTTTGTTGTTACAAAACCGTTTAATTCAGGTTTGTATTCAGTAACCATTTCCATATTTGCACCAAAACCACCAGTTGTTAAAACAACAGCGTTTGAAGCAATTGTTTTTTCTTGTCCATCGATTGTAACGTTAACACCAGTAACTTTACCATCTTTTTCGTTTACTTTGTTTACAACAGCATTTACGAATAATGGGATTTCACGTTCTGAAGCATTACGTAATAATCCAGCTACTAAGTATTCACCTACAGCTGAACCATCAGCAGGACGGTGAGTACGTTTTTCGCTCATACCACCTGTAGTTGTTAAGTTGCTTAATGTAATTCCCATAGAATCTAACCAATCAATCGTTGAAGCAGAGTTGTCTACTAAGTAGTGTAATAATTCAGGATTGTTTGTTCCATGTCCACCTTTTAAAGATTCTTCATAGAATTTATCGTTTGAATCTTTAATTCCTTCAGCTTCTTGGAATTTAGTTTGAGAGGCATTCATCCCTGCAGAAGATTTAGTTGTATTTCCTCCTGCTGTTGCCATTTTTTCTAAAATAACTGGGTTTTTACCAGCTTCTTTAGCTTGGATAGCAGCTGATAAACCAGCACCACCAGAACCAACGATTACAATATCATAGCTATCTTTTAATGTTGAAGGATCTGCGTATTTTTGAGCAGATGCACTTGCAACAGCTTCTGTTTTAGTCGTCTCCTTTGTTGTTTTTGTAGTACTACTATTTCCGCAAGCAGATAATAATAGAACTGAGGCGAAGGCTAAACTAGCCATAAGACTTTTCTTCATCTCTATTCTCCTTTTTGTGAAAAAATTTTTTTACCATAAATATCCTATCATAATTTCCATGAATTTTCAATATTCGATAAAAATGTTGAAAAAAATTAAAAAAGTTGTTGACATTTGATATAAATCATTGCATAATAACCACATCAAACGAAAAGGAGTTAGGAACATGCATCAAGTATTAGTATTACAATTGAATACTCGTTGGCAAAGCCACTAGATACAGGTTGTTCTTAACGTACATTTTGTACATATAGATACAACCTTCATTAACGTGAAATTGTATCTATGTGGAAATTTAAACATGAATGAACTCGACCACGTAGATCTAATAAAATAGAACCTACGTGGCCTTTTTGTATAAATAAAGAGACCCAAAGCGGTCTCTTTTTTCTTTATCGAGTTCATTCAAAGAAGTTTTATTTACATTGGAGGAATTTATTATGAAAAAAAATAAAGGAATTTTAGGATTTGCATTAGTATTCGTCGTATTATTAGGATCATTAGTTTACAATACAGTACAAAAATCATCTCAAAAAACAACAAATACACAACAAGAAGCACAAACAACAAAACAAGATAAAAAAGTAAAATTAGGGGTATTACAATTATTAAGCCACCCAGCGTTAGATGCTATTTATCAAGGGATTCAAGATGAATTAGCTAAAGAAGGATATGAAGCAGGTAAAAACTTAGAAATTGATTTCCAAAATGCACAAGGTGACCAAAGCAACTTAGCATCAATGAGTGAAAAATTAGTTTCTAACAAAAATGATGTAATCGTTGGGATTACAACACCTGCGACATTATCATTAGCAAATGTTACAAAAGATATTTCAATCGTAATGGGTGGGATTACTTATCCAGTAGAAGCAGGATTAATTAAAGATGAGAAAAAACCAGGAAACAACATCACAGGTGTTAGTGACCGTACACCAATTAAACAACAATTAGAAATTATGAAACAAGTTGTTCCAACATTAAAAACAGTAGGTATTTTATATACATCAAGTGAAGATAACTCAGTAAAACAAGCTAAACAAGCAGAAGAAGATGCAAAAGCTTTAGGTTTAGAAGTAAAAGTAGCAACACTTGCAAACACAAACGATATTCAACAAGTAACTGAAAGTTTAGCTAGCCAAGTAGAAGCAATCTTTGTTCCAATCGACAATACAATTGCTAGTGCAATGGCTACAGTTGTAAAAGCAACAGATGCTAAAAAAATCCCAGTATTCCCTTCATCTGATACAATGGTTGCTGACGGTGGAGTATTAGGTTTAGGGGTTGACCAATACCAAATTGGTGTAGAAACAGCTAAAATGGTTGTAGAAGTATTAAAAGGTGCTAAACCAGCAGATACACCAATTAAATTAGCAAATGAAGGTGTCATCTACTTAAATGAAGAAAAAGCGAAAGAATTAGGAATTACAATTCCAGCAGATATTGCTCAAAAAGCACAAAAAGTTACTACTAAAAAATAATTTAAAATAAAAAAAGTCTAGAGAGTTCACATATCCTTGTTAAGGGAGAGGACATAAAGTTCATCTCCCTTAATGATGATTAAATAAATGACATATAATGATAGCGAATACTGATTGAATAAGGTATAGTTATCTAAGATTTTTGTATACATATATTTTATAGAAAAGGAAGGAAAATATGGATTTAGTAATCTCAGCGATTTCTCAAGGAATACTTTGGGGAATTTTATCATTAGGTTTATTTATTAGTTTTCGAATTTTAAATATTGCAGATATGACAACGGAAGGAAGCTTCCCATTAGGGGCTGCAACTTGTGTGATGTGTATTCAACACGGTGTACATCCGCTTTTAGCCACATTTATTTCCATGTTTGTTGGAGCGTTAGCAGGATATGTCACAGGATTTTTAATTACAGTTTGTAAATTACCT
>CAMYBO010000077.1 GCA_947254045.1 uncultured Granulicatella sp.
CTACTATAAGTATTGCAAAAAAAAAGAAAAAAAACAATAAAAAATATTGAAAAAACAAATTGTATATTGTATACTATTTTTGTAAGAAAAATATAATAAAGGAAGAAGGAAGTAATATGTTTAAAAATGTTATTGTCAGAGTACCGTCTAGAACGGTTTGTGATGGTTTAACTAGTGCAAATGAAGGTAAACCTATTTATGAAAAAGCACTAGTACAACACGAAAATTATGTTAGTGCTTTGACTAAAACGGGAGTTAATGTTACAGTGTTGGAACCTAAAGATGAGTTTCCAGATTCATGTTTTGTAGAAGATGTGGCACTCTGTACAAGTAAGTGTGTGATTATTACTCGTCCAGGTGCATTAAGCCGTCGTAAAGAGGCTGTACTACCTGATATGTTAGAAGCATTGAAAAAATTCTATGATAATATAGAGTATATTGAAGAACCTGGAACTGTAGAAGCTGGAGATATTATGATGGTTGGTAATCATTTTTATATTGGGTTATCCGCTCGCACTAATGAAGTTGGAGCGAAACAAATGATTTCTATTCTCGAAAAGTATGGTTTAAGTGGACAAATGGTACATATGAGTGAAATGCTTCATCTTAAAACGGGACTGGCATATCTTGAAAACAATAATTTATTAGTTGCAGGAGAGTTTAAAACAGCTCCTGAATTTGAAAAATATAATAAGATTGAAATTGACATGAATGAAGCATATGGTGCGAATTGCATTTGGGTTAATGATTATGTGATTGTGCCAGAAGGATATCCAAAAGTGCAAAAAGCAATTGAAAATTTGGGCTATAAAGTGTTAGTAGTTGATACTTCCGAATTTAGAAAAATTGACGGTGGACTTAGTTGTTTATCATTGCGATTCTAACATTTAGATGGTAATTGGGTGAAATGTGTGATAGGCAATCAACTGTTAAAGTTGGTTGCCTTTTTTGATAACAGGAGGTGGAGATAATGAAACAAGATGGTAAGTTGTCATTAATATCTCTTATTGGGATTATCATGAGTGCTATTATTGGAGCAGGGATATTTAATCTCATGAAGGAGATGGCGAGTGTGGCGTCAGTTGGTGCAACGATGATTGGCTGGATTGTTACAGGAGTAGGAATGGGTAGCTTAGCGCTTTGTATGCTTAAATTAAATACTGCTAGACCTGATTTAGATGCAGGAATTTTTAGTTATGCTAGGGAAGGATTTGGGGATTATATAGGATTTAATTCGGTATGGGGATATTGGATATCCGTTATTATTGGTAATGTAGCGTTTGGGACATTATTATTTAGTGCACTTGGATATTTTTTTCCGGTTTTTGGGGATGGACAAAATATTGCATCCATTATTGGGGCTTCTGTTTTACTTTGGGTAATTCATTATATGTTATTGAAAGGGTTGGATAAAGCTGCATTGCTTAATGCAATTGTGATGTTAGCAAAACTGATTCCACTAGTTATTTTTTTAATATGTGTAATTGCATCCTTTAAAATTAACTTATTTTCTGCAGATTTTTGGGGAAATAATATATTGAATGGAGAATTAGGCAACGTTGTTGAACAAGTAAAAGGTAGTATGCTAGTTACTGTGTGGGTATTTATTGGAATAGAGGGTGCTGTCGTGTTCTCTAGTCGAGCAAGAAATAGATCAGATGTAGGGAGAGCAACAGTTTTAGCATTTATTGCTATTACAATTATATATGCAATGATAACAGTTCTATCGTTTGGTATTTTGTCAAGGGCAGATATTGCATCTTTGCCAAATCCTGCTATGGGATATGTATTAGAAAGCATAATCGGCAAAACAGGGGCAACAATAGTAAATGCTGGTGTAATTATTTCAATTTTTGGTGCTTGGATTGCGAATACATTATTAGCTGAAGAAATTGCTTATCAAGCAGGTGTGCAGCAATTGTTTCCAAAATGTTTTACAGTTGAAAATAAAAATGGTATGCCCGTTGTTTCAACATTTATCACAAACTTTTTAGTACAATTACTTTTAATCTCATTTTTATTTACTAGTGAAGCATATAGTGTTTTATCAAGATTATCTTCTGCAACTATTTTATTACCATACGCGTGCGTTGCTTTTTTCTTGATGAAAGAAATAACGAGAAAGAAAATAAAAGCTCAAATAACTACAATTGTTTTAAGTTTGATTTCAACAGTATATATGTTGTGGCTGATTATTTCATCAGGCTATGTGTATGTGGTTTTGACTATTTTAACTTTATGTCCAGGTACATTAATTTATATATATGTAAAAAAATATTACAAAGAGAAAATGTTTACAGCCCCAGAGTATGTTGTTTTAGCTATACTAGGAATATTATTTATATATGGTATATGTAATTTATCTACGCTATTAGTAGGTTAAATTAAAAGATATACATGAAAAATAGTTAATCGTCGAGGTTGTTCGTCCTAAAAATTAAAAACATCCAGAAACCTATATGACTGAAGGATTTTGGATGTTTTTTCTTTGATGAGATAGTTGGCAGTGTCAATAACTTTGTGTAAACTCCCCTAACTCTGTAAAATGAAAAATTAAGTGAGATGCATTTTTAAATCAAGCCTAAAGATATGATAGAGTAGTGTTTATTAAAATTTAATTTAACAATTCACGAAAGTTAAAGATTTTTTAAAATTATGACTTTCAGTAGGGATAATCGTTGTAGCTTTCGCCATTTTTTGCTACTATGGTACGTGCAGACTATTAGGATAGATACTTATTAGATTAAGGGAGTTAGACATGAATATCGGAATTGATAAAATTGGATTTTATACACCTCCATTTGCCTTATCTATGGAGGATTTAGCTGTAGAGCGTGGTGTAGAACCAGCAAAATATACAATAGGAATTGGACAAAGCACAATGGCTGTAGCTCCAGTGACTCAAGATATTGTCACAATGGGAGCAAATGCAGCAATTGGAATTTTAGATGAAGCAGATAAAGAAGCCATTGATATGATTCTTGTGGGAACAGAAACAGGAATTGATCAATCAAAATCTGCAGCAGTTTATATTCAAAACTTATTAGGATTATCGAATCGAGTTCGTAGTGTGGAATTAAAACATGCCTGCTATGGGGCAACAGCAGCATTGCAATTAGCAAAAGGTCATATCGCTTTGAATCCAGAGTCAAAAGTGTTAGTCATTGCAAGTGACATTGCAAAATACGGCTTGAAAAGTGGTGGAGAACCAACTCAAGGAGCTGGAGCAGTGGCAATGGTCGTTTCAGCTGAACCTCGTTTACTTCGCTTAGAACATGAAACAAGCTTATTTACAGATGACGTCATGGATTTTTGGCGTCCTAATTATGAAGCATATCCAATGGTAGATGGAAAATTCTCAAATGAACAATACATCCGTTTCTTTGCAGAAGTTTGGAATGATTATGCAACACAAACCGGAGCTACCTTTGCAGATTTAGAAGCGATTTGCTTCCACTTACCATATACGAAAATGGGATTAAAAGCTTTCAAACCATTTTTAGAAGAATTACCACAAGAAGAACAAGAACGATTAACGACTCGTTACCAAGAAAGTACAGCTTATAATCGTGACATTGGAAATATTTATACAGGATCATTATTCTTAAGTTTTATTTCTTTAATTGAAACAAGCTCTGTATTAGTAGCTGGTGACCGTATTGGATTCTTTAGTTATGGCTCAGGAGCTGTTGGAGAGTTCTTCGTTGGTGAATTAGTGGAAGGTTTTGAAAAACAATTGAGAGTAGAAGCTCACCAACAATTATTAGAGTCTCGTAAACCAGTAACTGTTGCAGAATATGAAACATTATTTAGTCAAATGGTGGATGAAAGTGGCGAACAAACTTTCCAAGTGGAAGATGCCAGTCCATTTATTCTTTCAGGAGTTCATCAACATCAAAGACAATATCAAAAACAATAAATGGTATGCGAAAAGACTTGACTGCATTCAAGTCTTTTCTTTTTTTACAGCCTAGATTATGGTAGACTGAAATTATATGAAAAATGTACTAAGAGATTTTGTATGAAAGATAAGGAGGGTGAAACATGGCAAAAATTTTAATCATTAATACAGGTGGAACCATCGCAATGAGCGAAGACCATTCTACCGGAAAAGTATCTCCTAATGGAGAAAATCCTTTATTATCGAGTGCGCATTTATTTGATTTAATTGGAGATATTCATACAGAAGATTTATTTAATTTACCTTCTCCTCATATGCAAGAATCTCATATGATGCAATTAAGAAAAAGAATTTTAACAGCTGTAGATGAGGGATATACAGGAGTTGTAGTCACTCATGGAACAGACACTTTAGAAGAAACAGCGTATTTTCTAGAATTGACGACTAATTTATCGATTCCCATTGTGGTAACTGGAGCAATGAGATCAAGTAATGAGATTGGGTCAGACGGCTTAGCGAATTTACGGAGTTCCTTAATTGTAGCAGCTTCTCCAGAATCAAAAGATAAAGGAGTTGTAGTTGTGATGAATGATGAAGTTCATACTGCTACTTATGTAACAAAAACTCATACAACGAATGTTGCAACTTTCCAAACGCCAACTTTTGGCCCCCTTGGATTAGTTTCTAAAAGTGAAGTTATTTATTTCCAACGATTATTAAAACAAGAATACTATCCTATTGAAGAAGTTCAAACAGGAGTCTATTTATTAAAAGCGTATGCGGGAATGGATGGACTACTACTCGATGCAATTTGCGAACATCATGCAAAAGGAGTCGTTATTGAAGCACTAGGAGCAGGGAATTTATCCCCGGCAACATTACCAGCTTTAAAAAGATGTTTAGAGGCAGGAATTCCCGTAGTATTAGTCTCTAGAGCATTTAACGGAGTTACTTATGATGTTTACGACTATTTAGGTGGAGGTAAACAATTAAGACAGTCTGGTGTCATTTTTACAACCGGATTGAGTGGGCAAAAAGCTCGTATGAAGCTAAGTGTTTTACTAAGCTCAGGAAAATCATTAGAAGAAATTGAAAAAGCATTTGCATGCTAGAAAGAAGGATTAGAAATGGTAACAAAAATCGGAAGACGTGTTCGTGAATATGAAGGAAAACCAATTATTTATGGATATCCATATGAAGATTTAGTCGCATGGTTTGAAGAACATGGAGAGAAAAAATTCAGAGCAGGACAATTATGGGATTGGTTATATCGTAAACGTGTGACAAGTTTTGAAGAAATGACAAACTTATCAAAAGATTTAATTGCAAAATTAAATGAAACTTTTACATTCCCAGTGTTAAATGAAAAAATTAAACAACAGTCAACAGACGGTACACGTAAATTCTTATTTGAATTAGCGGATGGATTATTAATTGAAACAGTATTAATGCCACAAGAGTATGGGCTATCGATTTGTGTAACCACACAAGTAGGATGTAATATCGGTTGTACTTTCTGTGCTAGTGGTATTATTGCGAAACAACGTGATTTAGTCGCTGGAGAAATTGTAGCGCAAGTGATGCACGTGCAACGTACATTAGATGAAGTTGCTCCTGGAGACCGTGTGAGCCATATCGTAGTAATGGGAATTGGGGAACCATTTGATAATTATGATAATGTGATTAAATTTTTGAAAGTAGTTAATTCTGATACAGGTTTAGCGATTGGTGCACGTCATATTACAGTCTCTACTAGTGGACTTGCTCCAAAAATTTTAGATTTTGCTAAAGAAGGCTTGCAAGTAAACTTAGCGTTATCGTTACATGCTCCAGATAATGATACTCGTTCTAAAATTATGCGTATTAACCGTAAATACCCAATTGAAGTGGTAATGGAAGCTATTAATGAATATATTCGTACAACGAATCGTCGTGTGACGTTTGAATATATTATGTTGGATCATGTGAATGATTCTGTAGAGCAAGCGCAACAATTGGCGGATTTATTAGCAGATAAAAAACGTTTATCGTATGTAAACTTGATTCCTTATAATAAAGTTCGTGAGCATGATCAATATGAACGTAGTAGTAAGGATCGTGTTGTGGCTTTCTATGATGTATTGAAGAAGAATCATATTAACTGTGTGGTTCGTAAAGAATTCGGTCATGATATTGAAGCAGCGTGTGGTCAATTACGTTCAAGCCAAATGAAACGTGATCGCGACAGAAAACGTAAGACAGAAGAAAAAAATAAGATATATATGTAATAGTATAGACTTCCCTTGTATAGTAGCCAAAGGACGCAATGAGACAAAGTACCAAAAATATTACCTATGCTATAATGTAAGTGGAATTTTTTTAAATTGTCAAAGATAAAGCGTTAGTCTGTTGTCGCAGACCTAACGCTTTTTGACTATTATATGGTTGTGTGATTGAAGTATTTTATAGATAATTCTAAGCATTTTATGACCACAAGCGATAATAGCTTTCATTTTACTT